>JAYSRF010000256.1:0-19361 GCA_043721195.1 Fluviicola sp.
GATTTAATGAATTTCAAATTGTCCCACAAAGGTTCCATGTACGGACTAATCTTGTCTTTTGCATCACCTGGCAAAAATCCAATTTCTTTGTTGGAAAGCGGCACAAGTGGTCGTGCAAGAATAATTTGTTGAAATAGTTTATTCTGTTCGATCGCCGCTGCCAGTGCCAATAAGGTTTTCCCTGTTCCAGCTACACCTTGTAAAGCAACTAATTTGATGTTATTATTCAACAAAGCGTTGATTGCAAAGGCTTGTTCCGCGTTTTTCGGCTTAATTCCAGAAGTATATTCTTTTTCAACACGGTTTAAAGTATCGTTCAGTGGATCGTAATAGGTCAGAGAAGAGCTTTTACCGTTTTTGAGGATATAGTAACCGTTTGCGATTTTTAAATTCCCTAGAACGCCGTTTTCTTCAATACTGCCTTTCAAAAAAAGGTGTTTGATCACTTCACTATCGACATTTTCAATTGTTGTAGTGCTCGACGTTTGTAAATCGCTGTTATCAACCTTACCTGTTTCGTAATCTTCTGCATGAATTCCCAAAGCTTTCGCCTTGATCCGCAAATTGATGTCTTTTGTAACCAGGATAATGTCGCGGTTTTTACCTTCTTCCTTAACAGCTAAGGTGGCGTTAATGATCTTATGATCGTTTTTTCCAGTGCCATAAGTTGATTCGGCATCCAATCCTTTTGGGTGTTCGTTGAGCAACACTTTAAACGACCCCATTCCTTCACCCAAACTAATCCAGTTCTGCAAACCGCCCGTAAGCGAAATGCGGTCAATGAATCGAATCACTTCCCGAGCTGAGAAGTTTTTGGTGTCGTTTCCAATTTTAAACTTGTCCAGTTCTTCTAAAACCGTGATCGGAATAGCCACGTCATGGCGTTCAAAATGCATGATAGCGTGGTGGTCATGCAACAAAACGGATGTGTCGAGCACAAAGAGTTTCTGTTTTTTCGGCATCTGTAAGAATTTGGTTTAAATTAAGGATTCACCATAAGGCGAGAACGTAAAATAACCAAACTTATTGACACGCTTTTGTGCGAAATGTTATTTAAGGTCTGCTGAAAAAGAGGAAGACAAACCTTTAATGAAACAGCGATTCGTACGTTGTGGAAATGTCAACCGTTGTACCTTCTGCTGTTTTTACTTTTCCATCGAATAAAATGACGTTCCAATTGATACTATCTGGTGGATTTACTTCGAATATTTTGCCGTCGGAATAATGAAAACGTACTTTTTTAGGCGTTATCTCGCGAATGGCAATTCCCTTTTCTTCTAAATAGGTGCGTGATTCTGCTAAATACCAGCTGTAATCATCTGTGATCGTGTAAAAATCTTCTTCTCCAACTTCCAATTTTAACGCCTGCCATTGAGCGGCTGTTGGCATAAAATAAACAGCGCATGCTTTACCCACTTCCAATGTTGTAGCTGTTTCCACAATCGTATCGCGGTAGTTTGGAGCATTTGAAATGTGTGAATCAATCGGTGCTTCTACCGGATCTTGACTTGTTTTACAAGCACCGAAAAGCATACTGCTAATGAAAAGAATTGTTAGAATGCGCATAAAAAAAGGAAGCCTACACTCCCGGTGTATTAATGAGTAATTGTCAATTTTTGTGTTGTCTTAGCTTCTTTCGTGCTGAAAACCAATTGGTACATTCCTTCTGCAAGATTACTCAAATCGGTTTGCATGGTACCTGAAGGAACAGCAATGCTTGTTAACAAACGACCTGAAGCATCATAAATGGAAGCTGTAACAACTTGACTGGTGGTATTTTTTAGCGTAACGGAACCCGTTGTAGGATTTGGATAAACACCCATATTGGCAGCCAATAACTCATCTAAAGAAGCATCTGCTGTTTGCAAACGATTGTCTTTGTTTGAACGCGCACTATTGAAATCTTGAATCAACGATTTGGTAGAAGTACATGTATCTGGCGCATCAATAGTCACCAAATAAACCAACCCATCTGTTGTTGGAGGTGTGTCTGTAAAGGTAAACAAGTTGGTTGGCATCGTTTGAATGGTCGTCCAGTTGTCAACATCAGTGTGGCGTTTGAGCACAAAGTTAGGGAAGGCAAATCCTTCATAACTATCCCATGATAAATTGATATCTGATCCCAATCCAAGGTTCACAATCAAATGAATGGTTTTGTGTTCTGGACTAATTTCCGATTCTACTCCACACGCATCAACAGAAGAAATTTTATACCTCCATGAACGAACAGAGGGTGAAGCAACTAAATCATTGTAAATGGATTCATTTGCATACAACACGTTATCGATTAATTGATACAAACCTGCTTGTGATGTTTCACGATAAATATTAAAGGATTCAATTCCACTTGTGATTGGTTTTTCCCAAACCACTAAATTGGTGTTTGTCAGTGTATCTACTGTTACCAAACAAATTTCTACTGCGATTGGTAATGCTGATCCAACTTCTGCACTTAAAACAGTTGTACAACCATTTTCACCTGTTGCTTCAACGACATAAATTCCCGGAGCAAGACCAGAAATATTCTGAGTAGTAGCGCCATTACTCCAAACAAATGTTTGTGCATTATTTGCAATATTGATCAATTCAATAGAACCATCATTGTTGCAAGAAGAAGCAATAATCGTATCAATGGCAATCACTGGACCATTCGCGTTTGAAATCAATATATTGGTTGTAAGTGTACAGTTGTTATCGTCAACGATGGTTGTAGTATAAGATCCTGCAGCAGCATTCAATAGGGTAGCAGTTGCGTTTCCTAAATTGATTCCTTGATCATTAAACCAGCTATAGGTGTAAGGTAATTCCCCGCCAATGTAGGCAATACTTGCTGTTCCATTGCTTGATCCGCAAGAAGCCAACGTTGTTGTTAATGCATCTACAATGATTGTTTGTGGTTCATTGATCACATAACTGGAAGTTGAAACACAACCAGCACCATCTGTTACTTCAACTTCATAAGGACCAGCTGGTACATTGATTAAATCTTGCGTTGTTGCACCATTCGACCAAGCGTAGGTCAATGTTCCAACGGCACCTGTTACCGTTAAATTAATGCCACCATCTGATTGACCTGCACAACTAATGTGATTTACGTTAGCACTTTGTGTAATGCCATTTGTGCCAATCATAATGGGTTGTGTAGCAAAACAACCATTGTCATCTGTAACAGACAAGTTGTATTGGCCGGAAGATAAATTTTCAACATTATCAATTGTTGAACCACTGCTCCAGTAAATGTCATAAGGACTCAGCCCTTCGGTAATGACAACAGATGCTTCACCGTTCGATTCATTACAATCTGCATCAATCATCGTAACGGTTAAAATGGGCGTTGGAGCAACGGTTACATTGACAAAATCTGTTGCTGTACAACCGTAAACATTTGTTCTAGTATAATTTAAGGTGATATTTGTTGGTGATGAAACAGGAATATAAGTTGGGTAAAAAATGTTGTTTTGCACACCAATTCCAGACCACGTTCCTCCTTGAGGAATTACTTTATTGACAAGGCTAACGGGTTCAGCATTTTCACACACGGTTGAGTTCGGGTATAAAAACTGAATAATTGGTTTTGGATTAATGGTAATTGGAACTAAAAGTGTTCCTACTTCCACACTATTTTCAAATAGCTTCCATTCCAAATCTACTATTGTAGGTGTGGCAACAGCATTGGTTGTCGTAATATTTATAAACCAATTCAAGTAATTAGAAGAAGAATTGATGCTGATAGCTGATTGCGGTAAAACGGCTGTGTTTTGAGAAGTACAGGTCATCGTTATATTCGCAGAACTGTAGTTTGGATCAAGCAAGTAAACAGCCAAATCACCATTGTTGTTATAACTCGTTCCTTCACACATTGACAAGTTATCGTAATCTTCAATGTTTGCATTTTGATTGTATTCTTTCACCAAACATTTTCCAGCACTTACATAAGCGATCACATGGGTTCCATAATGTGTTTCAGCAGCAAGAGAAGTGGCCGTTGATGGTGCTAACGATACTCCTGAAGTAATGGTTGTGGCTGTAGGCGCCATTGTCGTTGTAAGTTGTTTAAAATAGCAAGTAGTGCTACTTCTATAAAAAACAAAGGCGTTGTCGTTTTGCGTGTCGAAATCAAAATCAGCTAATAGAGTAGAGGATTGTAACGCTAATTCAGTTCCAAAAGTAGAACCATTGAATGCTTTGAATTTCAATTGTGGCGTCGCATTTTCATTTTTCCAAACAGTACACAAATTATTCGTTCCAAGACCTTTCTCAGCCTTCATTTTAGATGAAGCTTCAATTCCAGATAAACTATAATTGGTCCATGCAGCTCCGTTGAATTGATCAAAAGGTAAGTAATCACCCATATCGTTTTCTTCGTGAATCACGGTGACATTGTTACCTGTTCCAGCCCAACTTGTTACTGCATTTCCGAAATTTCCTTGATCCAAATTTGCGCTAGTCCCAGAACCCAATTGCGTTTGAGTTGCTAAGTTAATGGTAATCAAGCCTAGCGTAAATGTATTTGTGCGATTGTTATACGTAATCATCAATTGCCCGGTTGCATTGGCACGAAGGCTATAATCGTCTACATGATAGGTCCACATCGGATCACCTATACCCTGAAACTGCCAAACAGACCCCGACCATTTATAAATATCGATTACTTCGTATGTTGAATACATACATTTGGCACTCACAACAGGAAAATCTTCGTTGACAACTACTAGTTGTAAGTCGAAAGAATTGGCAGTTCCTTGTCCGGCTGTTCCAACCAATTGCCATGCTGTTCCAGACCATTTACGAACGGTTATTTTACTGCTGTTATCCGTATCGATGTAAGCCATATAGAGTTGACCATTCGGTGTGATTTCGATATCAACCTCCGAAGCGTTGTAGCCAATACTTGACCCAATAAAATTCCAAGATTGTGCTGTTCCAACAGAAACGATGGAGAAAAAAGCAATTAAAATGACAAATTGTTTCATAAATGATAGTATTAATGCTTTGCGAAAAATGCAGTTATTTCATCAAAGTAGAATTGCAAAGTAAAGAAAAACAATGCAATACCTCAACTATTTTGGCTCAAAGGAGGTTTTAGTTGAGTAATTATTGGAAATAGTTGTCTCGTTGGTTGATAAACAAAAAAGAAGGTGTTTAAAAAGCTGCAATCTGCTTCGTTGTTTTCGGAAATCAACATTGGTCATTTACTCTAGTAAACTCCCAACATCTCACCCTCAACGCCTTGCATTTAAGCAACTTTTTAAACCCCTTGAAATTCAGTGTAGAGAAACCTTTTTAGACAGCCTCTTTCAAACTAATGAGTTGTCTATATAGGTTTTACAATTTCACAAATTGTTTGGTGTGAGCTGCTGTTCCTAATTGAATCAGATACATCCCTGCTTTCAAGTGTTTTAAATCTACAGAACTAGTGCCATTTTCAAATGAACCTACATACTGTAATTGTCCATCAACACTGTAAACGGTGATTTCGATTACTGATGTTGCTTCTTCAATATGAACAGTCAATAAATCGGTAAATGGATTGGGGTAAACACCAATAATCGCATTGCCTACTAGTTCTTCGATGTCGTTATTTGAATCACCAGTTCCTTCACCAGGAGAGAACTGTCCTTTTTCTTTATTGGAACGTGCAGAATTAAAATCTTGTGCTTTTTCAGCTGTACATGGGTAGGTAATGTCCATATCCACATAATAATCAATTCCTGTATAGCCTGCTGGTGGCATATCATTGTATACAGAAGTACCAAAAGCCACCCCAGGGAATAGGGGTTCCCAACCAGCCTGGTCTGAATGTCGCCAAACAATATATTCCAATTCCGTTAATCCTTCATAATCATCCCAAAAAATATCATTGGAGCCATTTGATTGGTTTACGATTGAATTGAGGTGAATGGTTTTATGAGGATTGGAGATAGGACCTTCTACTGAACAATCATTCACAGCAGAAATTTTGTACCTCCACGAACGATCAAGCGGTGAAGCTACCACATCATTGAACAAAGATTCATTCGTTGCTTGAACAGTATCAATCAGCATAAAATTACCAGCAACTGCATTTTCGCGGTAAATGTTATAATGATCAATGCCAAATGTTTCTGCACGTTCCCAAACAACGATATTGGTTGAAGTAGTTGTATCAACCGTAACCATACAAATAGATTGCAATACAGGAGCACGGTAACCAACTGTCATTGTTTTAACCGAATAACACATATTACCTGTGAATAGACTTGGTCCACTTTCAACTGTAATGGTATAATCAGCTGGTGTAAGGTTGAAATTGTCTTCGAATGCGTTATTATTTGACCAAGAGAATGAATTTGCAACAGGAAAACCGGTATTCACATCTGGAACAAAATCAACTATAATCGCTCCATTACTTGCACCACAGGTAGCTCCAATAATACTATCAGAAATATCGATGGCTTGGTAATCATCTAATTGATAATCAACTATTTTTGAGCAGCCCAGTGCATCGGTTATTTCTACTTGATAAAAACCGTAAGGAACGTTAAATAAATCTGGTGTACTTTGGCTTTGTCCTATCCAATTGTAGGTATAACCACCAGCTCCACCGCTATATGTTCCGTAAATTATACCATTTGTTGCACCACAATCTGGCTCAAACGTGTTAAAAGACGCTGTGATTTCAGCTGGTTCTATAATGTTAAACGAATAAGTAGCTTGACAGCCAGAAACATCAAAAATGGTTGCTTCATAATTGCCCGGTGCAAGGTTGGTAATCGTATTCGTTGAATAACCATTTGACCATAAAACACTGTAATTCGAACTTCCACTAACATTTAGGGTAAGACTTCCATCATTCGCACCATGACACGTACTGTTGGTTGTGGCAGCAGTGGCATCTATTCCTGTGATTGTTACATCTGTAAATCCAGTTACATTACAACCAAATTCATCTTTAATGGAATAGTAATAAGCTCCTGGAGAAAGGTTGGAAATGTTTGTTGCTATTTCACCCGTGCTCCATTCAACGGTTGTATTGGTTGATGTTCCTGGTGTAAATGACACCTGAGCCGTTCCGTTTGCAGCACCACAAACACTTGGAGTTGCAGTAGCTGTTGCCGTTCCAACCGATGCAAAAGAAAAAGTAACTCCCGTTTCTACAATACAACCACCAACGCTTACTCGGTAGTAAATTGTTCCACTTGGATTTGTAATCGAAACTTCCCTACCATCAAGGACAGAATTGGGTAAATCAATGCCGTTTAAGGTAAATATCCCTTGGTCAACATAACTCACATAATTTGCTAGATCAATTAGGTTTTCATTGTTACAAAGCACTAAAGGACTTGAAGAAAATGTAATATTAGGAGCTGAAGTACTTGTGGAAATGGGAGGCAAGGTATCGTTAAACGTATTCCAACCATCGGTATAGGTGATAATGACTTCATCTACTGCGGAAGACGTGAAGTATCCATACACTTTAAATTTCGAAAGACTTGGATTGGTCGTATACTGCCCATTGGCGACAGCTGACATGTTCGTAATAAAACCATACCGAGAATATACATTAACGATACGCACTTGATCCATATCGTAATCATAGTATTCTAATTGTGGGTAAATCTCATTATCATGACCTACACAAATATTGGAACTGGGTGTATCCGTACCTGCTCCTAAGTAAGGTCTTCTATTTAAAACAGCTTGTTCATATTGTCCATTCGTGAGGCCGCTCGCAAATTGAACAGCTAAATGTTGTTCAGCATTGTCAAGTGACATCGATAAAGTTCCACTATTCAAACTCGGATCGCCAAATTGAACTTTAGGTCCCAATGAATCCCAAATTCCAGTTCCGATGTCTTTTCGATACACATAAAATTTGTCTGGTGTACCGCCTCCATTCGGTTGGAAACTTGAAAACAGAAATGAATACGCTGAGTTATCTAATGTTGCATAAGCAAATTGATACACATTAAAATCAAGCGAAGTAATGGTTGTATTAATATTGATATTGGCGGTTGTAAGGGGTGCTTCCCACGTTTTGTTAAATGACAAATCTTTTACATGAACGATGGGTTCACTAATACCGTCACCCGTAAAATAAAACTGTTTGCTTGCACCCAAGCTTCCATTTATATAAATCTGTGCGTCGTTTGATCCTGCTGAATTATAAGGAGTAATGACACCTAAATTTGCTGGAGTCGTTACACCAATGCGATCGACCGTATTCGTCGAAGCACCACAATAGATGGATGTATTGGAGATATACAATTCTAATTGCTCTGAAGAAACAGAAAAATCAGACGTTGGATTTAAGAGTGTTGAGTAGTTGTTATTGTCTGTCCAAGTCGCTGTTGTGATATCAAATCGTGAGAGGTAGATGTATGCATAATTTTCTACCCGTAACAAATATAAATCGTTGTTGTAACCCACCTTCATTTTTGTATTGGAAGCTGGCATTGGAGCTGTTAATGGGGTTGAAAGTTGTGATAAAATGTTGCTAATAGGATCGAAGGTGTAAACCACATAGTCATTCGAACTCACAGCTAATAAATAGATGAGGTTGTTTTTATAAACAGCATGCATCTTAGTGATATAAGAAGCAGGGGTAGTTTGTCCGATAGTAGACCACGCGCTTGTCGCTGGATCATACTTTCCTACTCTGATATTCACTAAATCTGCAAAATGAAATTGATACAATTTCCCTTCTGCCATGACAATACACGAATTGGCATTGGATGTTCCATAATCAGGATTCGACACATGCGCCCATGCATATTCCTGTGACCAACCGAAATTAGTTGCCAAGAGTAAAACGAGTATAAGAAGTTGTTTTTTCATAGAGAGTTTAGTTTTTAACAATGCGGTACGTTTGTTGCACCTGATTATTAATAATGGAAATGAAGTAAATTCCTTGTGCAAAAGAACCTAAATCCAATTGTTCGTTCAACGAAGCAGATGTCTTTCTTAATAGAATTTGTCCATCAACAGTGCTTACTTGAATCACCAATGATTTTGTTTCAGGTTGCTGAATGGTTACAAATTGATTTGTTGGATTTGGTGCGAGTACGATGTTCGATAAATACTGCTCATCCAAGTCATTATTTGAATCACCTGTCCCCTCACCTGGAGAGAATTGCCCTTTTTCTTTATTGGAACGTGCAGAGTTGAAATCCTGAGAACGCCAAACCAACGCTGTACATGTGTCATCTAATTCAATTTCCACCATGTAATCCAATCCAGGAGTTGTTGCAGGAATCAAATCATTATAAGTCAATTCTGTAGTTGGCAATGTTGCAACGACCTCCCAGTTATTGGCATCTGTGTAGCGTGAAACAATGTAACTACTAAATGCAGCTCCTTGGTATTCATTCCAGTTAATGAATACATCAGTCCCGTTATCAATTACATCCAAGTGAATGGTTTGGTGAGCAACTGAAAGTGGACCTTCCACTTCACAACCATTTACAGCACTAATTTTATAGCGCCAAGAACGCGCAATTGGTGAAGCCACAACGTCATTGAATAAGGAAATATTCGTTCCCTGAACCGTGTCAATAACAATAAACTCTCCTTGAACAGAAGTCTCACGGTAAATGTTGTAGTAGGCGATCCCGATTGGTTGTATTTTTTCCCAAACCACCAAATTGGTTGTTGTTGCGCTATCTACTGTTACCACACAAATGTCATTGCGCAATGGTTCTACTATTGGAATATTCCACCCTTTAATCGCAATACAGTTATTAGATGTCGTCAATGTACACGTATAGAATGCTGGCAATAAATCCATGATGTCTTCAGTTGTTTCACCATTCGACCAATCTATCGAAACAATCGTTTCTCCAACTGGAATGTTCGCTGTAACATCAATTGCTCCGGTTGGTGTTCCGCAATCGGCTGCTGTCATAGAACCGAACAATTCTGCAGCTCCTAATTCACTCAAGTATTCTGTATTGATAGTCATACACCCATTTCCATCAGTAGTTGTTAATGAGTAAATACCAGCAGGAAGATTGCTTGTACTTGGACCAACATCTCCATTACTCCATGCATAGCTATACGTACCTGTTCCACCTGTAGTTGACAAGACATCGATGGCTCCATCAGATACTTGACAAGTTGGAAGTGTTTGAGTTGTTTCTGTAAACAAGACAGCTGGTTCAAGAACATCAAAGGTTTTCGCAAGAGAACAACCAGTTGCATCCGTTAAATTAACTGTATAATTTCCCGCTGGAATTTGTGAAATGTCCAATGTTGAATGTCCTGAACTCCAAAGTGCTTCAATTGGTGCAACAAGTCCATTGGTCGTCAACGTAATGGATCCAGTTGCTTCACCATTACACAATGCGTCTGTAATAACGGCTGTAGCATCAGTTCCAGAAGTAACTACTTCAAAATAGCTACTAACTGCACATCCTATTGCATCAAGTAAATAATAACTATATTCTCCAGCTGCAAGATTACTTACATTGGTTGCATTTTGTTCTCCAGAACTCCATTGTGAAAATTGGTAGGGAGTAGCACCACCTGAAACAAGTGCAGTGGCAGTTCCAGTTGCTTGATTACAAGTTGTAGGGGTAGATGTCACATTCACAGAAGGTGAAGTATGAAATGTAATAGGTGTATCTATCAGAAAGTAGCAAATTCCATCTGTTAATTCGTAGGATAGTACTTGTGGATCTTCTGCTGCGAAAGGACTATTGTCCGTATCATATATTCCGTCTGTGAAATTAATTTCTAGACCAGAACTGTAAAAAACGCCTCCAGTAAGTGTAACATAATCGAATAAGTTAACGAGTCCTTGTCCCGAACAAATTTCAACTGATGAAACCGTATAACTTGGAGCATTCGGACTGATAACAGTAATAGCTGGTAATGTTAAAATAGTCGTTTCCCAACCATCGGTTACTTCAATACTTAAAGTAACTGTTCCTGAAGTCGTTGCTGTTCCAGAGCAATAAAAGTTGCTAATAAGACCAACAGTTCCATTAGTTGTAAACGTTACATTCACAGGATCAAGAATGCCAAGATCTGATGAATAGATGTTTAAAATGGTAATAGGATCCATGTTTTCGTCTGTAATGCCAAGATTGTTGAAGATCGTACTATTTTGTCCAACACACATCCCCGCTGATTGATTAATATCCGCAGGATCGACGTAAGGAAGGTTGTTAGAAAGTTGGTAGGTTCGTTCTTGAGCAACAGGATTGAATGAACTTACAGCAAATCTATTTGTTGTTGCTGAAAATCCCATACGGTGTTCTGAAGGCGAATTACTCGCTAGAACATAAGTTCCTGGAGTTCCCAACGTATCGTAAACACCCGTAGTTACATCTCGTGTCGCAACATACGAACTGTAAGGATTGGCATTGGACGGACTATAATTGTTGAAGTAATAAAGTGTATTGGCTGTTCCTATCGTTGCACCTGGAGAATAATATTGAGCTAAATTTCCAGAAAAAGCATAATTGGTCAATGTTCCAGCTTCATACATTTTTTCTACCCCTGAAATATTCCCTTGATCATATCCAAGAACAAACACTTTACTGATACCATCAGAATTAATCATCGGGTTGTGACAGACAATTGGTTGAGCAGCATTAAAGAGTTCTCCAGTCTGCGAATAAGGAAGAATCGTTGTTGCATCGGGTCCAGACTTTAGCAAGAAAAGACCGTTTGGAAGTGATGTGCTGACAACCATAAAGATGGAGTCTCCAGCAATAGTCATATCATATCCATCGATCATTGTAGCTGAAAGTAACGAAGCTGCAGTTGTAACAGTTGTTGTTGTCAAATCGATCCTGTTCAACTCCATAGCAGTTCCAGTACTGTTTTTATAAAATAAGTAACCCAAGTTTGGATCAGCGCCCATTTCAAAATCAAATCCAGTACCATTTGTGTAATTCGGAGGTAGGAAAGCTGAAATAGGTGTAACTCCTGTGTTGTTAACTTTATAAACCTGTAATAATTGACCCAAGGAGGCATTACCTGTATTGGTTATTACATACGCGTCATTCCCAATTTTTTCCGACTTAATGGTCTGAGTGCCAAGGTAAGCCGTTTCACTATAAAGTGTTACCCAACCCGTTCCTTGTATGTATTTATCGATATAGAGTTTAAAACCAGACCCATCATCCCAGATATAACTTGTAAAGAAGTTTCCATCTTCGGTCATGACAACATCTCCAGCATCAGCCGTTACAGATCCTGCAGAAGGGGAAACTGGCACACTTGCAATAGGAAGCCAATTGAACTGACTAAATGAGAAAAAGGAAATAAAAAAAGTTGAAAAAAGTAGTGCTTTAGTCATGAGTCTCTTAATTATTAACAGCAAATCTAGTGAAACTGACTAACATAGAAAAATATACGACCTATCCAATGAATATTTCGACAGACTAATTGATTAAATGGAGAGATTAAACGGTTTTTTAGGCGAAAAGCGCTTTTACAACTTCGTCAATTCGTGTACATTGAACGAGTTTTATCGCATAGTTTTTTTGGTCTAAACCTTTGTTATAAGTTGAAAGAATGATTTTTTCAAAACCCAATTTCTCAGCTTCTCGAATTCGTTGATCGATCCGGTTGACGGGTCTAATTTCTCCAGATAGTCCAACTTCTGCTGAACAACATATTGATCGATCAATTGAAATGTCTGTATTACTTGAAAGAACAGCCGCAACGACTGCTAAATCAATTGCAGGATCATCTACTCTAATTCCGCCTGCAATGTTGAGAAATACATCTTTTGCGCCCAGTTTAAAACCGCAGCGTTTTTCCATGACCGCTAATAGCATGTTTAATCTGCGCAAATCAAATCCAGTAGAAGAACGTTGTGGTGTTCCATAAGCTGCGGTGCTTACCAATGCTTGCACTTCAATTAATAAGGGGCGAATGCCTTCCAATGTTGCTGCAATTGCTACTCCGCTTAAACCAGTATCGCCGGTTGAAATAAGAATCTCAGACGGATTCTCAACGGCTCTCAAACCACTGCCGCTCATTTCATAGATTCCCAATTCATTGGTGCTTCCAAAACGGTTTTTGATGCCGCGCAATAAACGGTAAACATGGTGCTGATCTCCTTCAAATTGAATCACGCAATCAACCATGTGTTCCAATACTTTCGGACCAGCGAGTGAACCTTCTTTGGTAATATGTCCAATAATGAATACAGGAATATCTGTGATTTTAGCGTAACGAAGTAATTGAGCTGTACATTCCCTTACTTGTGAAATGCTGCCTGGTGCACTTTCAATGGCAGAGCTGAAAAGCGTTTGTATGGAATCGATAATGATCAATTCAGGTACGGTTTCTTCAGCTTGTTTAAAGATGTTTTGAATATTTGTTTCCGTGAGAATATAACACGCAGCGTTTTCTTGACCAATTCGTTCGGCACGCATTTTAATTTGCTGATCACTTTCTTCACCTGAAACATACAGAACCCGCATTTGAACCTGCACGGCGAGCTGTAATAACAATGTTGATTTACCAATCCCAGGTTCTCCGCCAAATAAAACAAGTGACCCAGGAACTAAACCATTTCCCAATACACGATTGATTTCAGGATCTGGTAAAATGATGCGACGTTGTCCGTTTGTTTCAATCGTTTGTAAGGATTGTGCTTTTGCTACTCTTCCAGAAGAAGTGGAAAAGGCAACAATTTGCGAGGAAGATTGTTTTTCAACGATTTCTTCCACGAAGGTGTTCCATTCAGAACAAGACGGACATTTACCCAACCATTTTGGGGTTTCATAACCACAGTTTTGACAGAAAAATGCCGATTTTGTTTTAGCCATTGTACATCGTTAGAACAGAACAAAAATAGCGATTTCAAATTGATGTTGGTGTAGGCTCAGGGATGCGTCCCGAGCCTACACAATTTCAACGCATCCCGCACAGATAACATTAGGCACCGAATCCCAATAATCGTTACCAACAAAAAACCACCCAACCAAAAAAGGCCGGGTGGTTTCACATATAAGCGCAAAACGAATTATTTTACAACAAACGTTTTTGTTGTAGTACCTTGTTCGGCAACCAAACGAATGAAATAAACACCTTTTGATAAGTTTTCAACTTGAATAGCCGTTTGTCCAGCAGCAGAACTCAAGTTGGAAACAACTTGTCCTGTTGTATTCATAACGGTAATTTCTTTTGTTCCATCAATGGATGACATTTCAATAGTCAATACTTTATCTGTTGGATTTGGATAAATAGACCATAGTTGTTGTAATCCATTCAAATCAGATAGACTCTCTGTTCCTAAGCAGAAAGCTTGTGTGTTGATGTCACCAAAATCAGAGTTGGCAGCTGTTAATCCAGCAACTTCTAGTGCGTTTCCATCTGTTAATGAAAAGGAACCATCACCATTCGCACAACTTGTATTTGAGAGGCCATCACCGAATGAATCTTCGATCACAAATTCATAACAGCCAGCAGCTAAACAAAATGATTGATTGATCGTTTGACCAGCATTCACATCAGCATAAGGTCCGCCAGAATAGAAAGTTGTTGTATTGGTTGGATCTTGGATCATCCAAGAAATTTCACTTCCATAACAATCCAATACCAAAGATAGGTTGGCAGTTTGACCATTTACGACTGTTGTGAAACTAGAAGTAGTTACGTTATTTCCTGCATTTTGATCTGCACTTCCATTTGGATTCGTCACATTCGCTTCAAATGTATGAGCTCCGCCAGCCAATGTAGCAGCTGGAAGGGTTACTACTTCAGAGGCGTATTGAGCTAAACTACCTGTCCAGTTATAAACCTGATTCACAGTTCCATCATAACCATAATTAATTGTAGCTGAAGTCAATACATCTGATCCGCTATTCGTAATAGTAACCTGTGGAGTTACAGAAGTTGTACAGAAAGTACCAGAAACACCTGATAAACTACCAACACCTGCATCCAATGTTGAGGATGGTCCAGCTGGATCAACTCCATCAATAAAATCAACACCTGTATTTCCTGGATCTAACCAATTGCTTAAACGGGTTGGGTTGCTGTTATTACCCGTCCAAGAAGTGAAAAATTTACCGTATTCATCTGATAATGCATTAGAAGGATTTCCACAAGCAGAAGCTCCACCATGTAATTGTCCAACAGTTCGGTGATTTTGATCAAATAAAGGAGAGCCTGAAGACCCGCCCTCTGTTACTCCTTCATCCCATTGTGTTACTCCCCAGTGACTATCTGCTGGAGAAGCACCAAAAGTGGTGGAGATGAGTGGTTCGTATTCAAATGAAATCTTTTTGATATCGCCAGCAGGGTGGTGAATACCAACAGCAGACGTTCCTGGGATATCTGTTCTGTTCCAACCATTGTAATAAATACCCCAAGCTGGATCTGGAGCCGTATTTAATTCTGTTAAGGTGAAATCTGAAGGCGAATAATTGGCACGTAAGATTCCTCCATTCACATTCATTGTAGTTGGTCCATTCACTGAATTTGCTGTTGTTGCACAATCTGCTTGTCCAGCTGGGGATTCCCAACGAAAACGAAACACCCAAGCCGCAGGAGTTGTTCCACAATGATTGGCAGAAAGAAAATAAGGGATAATTGTTCCACTCGTATTGTTGACCAATGATCCCGTACAGAATCCGCCTCCATCAACCATCATTGCAACCGAGTTACGTTGGTTTTCCCAACCAGCCCCAATTGGACAGTTAACATCATATTCACAGTCACCCGAACTGTTTAATGCTTTTAATTCTAGTTCTAAATCTAAATAACCGTGGATTACTGTTCCCAGAACGAGTGTGGATTGACCAGCAACTGCAGCTGGTTCTACTAATTCAATAGTAATCACATCACTGTGAATTAACTCAGTCCCAAGCATTTTATTCGGGTTATTGTTGAGCGAAGTATGTGCCCCGATGAATTCAGTGCGCGCTTTATCAAATAAATAAAGTCTCGCTCCATAAGACAATTCAAATTGCGAAAAGATGAGGTTAAGCGAAAGAGCACCTTCAGAGTGGATGGACAATTGACGCATTACATCACCATTTGGTAGAATTTGTACGTCTGCTTGTTCCATATAATTAATGGACACAGTTTGCTCTGTACCAAAGCGTAAGTTTTTCTCAAAACTGGTTGCTCGTCTATTGAGTTCCGCTGCTTTTTCAGCAGCATTATCTACAATCGGCATTTCGATTGTTTTTTTGGAAACAGGAACCTTTCCTTTCCAGGATATTGGTTGTCCAAGCTGTTCTGTTTGCGCTGTAAGTTGCAACGCAGAGATCAGAAGAGCTCCAATAAGTAGTTGTTTTTTCATCGTTTTATTTTTGGAGAGAATTTACTTTTTTAGCTCACGCGTTTTATACTACATCCGCGTGGTGGTGTTGTGTTTTCAGTAATTTTTTGACCTGTGGCATGACTTCTCATAGCCAATTGTAAATAATTTTCATCGTTTTTGCGCTTACCGTCAACCGTATTATCGATTGCACCTTGGTAAATCAATTCCATGTTTTCATTGAAAAAGTAAACATGCGGTGTCGTTTTTGCTCCGAAAGCATTTGCGAGTGCTGAATTTTCATCTACCAAATAATGCATTGTATAGGCTTTCTCAGTTGCACGAATTTTCATCGCTTCCATTGAATCATCGCCCGTTCTTTTTGCTTCGTTGGAGTTGATAAGTACAAAACCAATTCCGGCTGCGGTTGCTTGTTCATGCAGACTATTGTATTGACCTTCCCAACCAGCAAAATTATCGCTACCAACAACAAATGGACATGTATTGCAGGAGAAGACAACAATTAATCCCTTCTTTCCAACTAATTTAGAAAGACTATAATTTTGATCATCGGTTGCTTTCATTTCTGTATCTGACATAGGAGCCTTATCTCCAATGTTCAAACCAGTAGATTTTTCTTCGGATTGTAAAACGGTAAAAGCCATTGTAAATAAGCTTATTGCGCCAACTGTAATCAATTGAATTAGTTTCATGTTGTAGTTCTGTAATATAATGATTGGAAAACGATTAAATTTATCCAATCTTTGTTTGAACTCACAAATTACAATAAATTGCTAGTATGAAACGAATAATCGGAGTACTTTTTTTGTTAATGACAGGTTTTCTTCATGCTCAGGAGTTTGTAATTCCCGCTGAAGGTGTGCCATTTTATGAAGTTTTGGAATGGAAAGGTCAGGGTGCGATCTTAATGAGTAGAGACCCTTCTTACAACCTAAAACAGGTTCACATGACCCTTGTGGCGGAAGATGGTAAGAGTGTTTGGAACGAAGATTTTAACCCAAGCGGGAAAGAGTATTTTTATATTTCAGAAGATGGTGGTCGTTATGTCTACTTTTTGGAGCATTTAGAATTGAAAACAGGTAAAATCAATTTTCACCAGTTAAATATTGCTGGAAATGTGAAAGGAAATACCGTTTCATTCGTTGCTGCGCTGAAAAAAATTGGTGATTTTCCTCCTGATGATCTTGTTTTATTAGATATCGTTACCTCAGAAAAGGCGTTGATTTATTTGTTTACCCATACGGATAAAAACACCAAGAAGAAATCGACTATTGCCATCACAATGACGCATAATAATTTTTTGGTGTATGCGACCCTTGTTGCCCAAACGATGGCCAGTTCTACAAAAGTAGAAGATCAAGTTTCTTGGTATATGGCTGGCGAAACAGGTGAATCCATTGTTTATGCTGCACGTACACATGCTGGTAAAGATGCTGGTTGGTTGATCAAACAATTTTCTCCTAAAGGTGATTTGCAAAAGGAATTTTCGTTGAAGGGAAGCGGAACAAACTTTTTAGAACACGAGCGTGTTGGTTTCGGAACAAGAGGGAGTGCATTGCTCAATAGAGTTGAACCGATTGAAAAAGGCACTTTAATGGTTAGCAATGGAACGTATTATGTAGGTGGTGTAGAATCCTCAGGTAGCGGTACAAATTTAGTTACGTACACTTGGAAAGACGATACTTGGACCAAAATAGCTTCATCGCCAGTGAAAGGATATGTTGCTAAAAAAGGATTGCAAGTTGGTTATTATCCAATGTTAGAAGGAATTGGTTGGTTCGTTAAAACAACCGTTGCAGAAGGACATTTTCATTCCTATTCTGATGCAACTGGAATTGTTTCTGGAATGGTAAGTCAGCAAACAAATAACCCAAGTAGGTTACTTACTGCTGAATTTACTGGTAAATTTGTGGCTGCTTTGCCAACAAAGTGGCTTGTTTTTGCGTTAAAACAATTACCAACTCCAGGAAGTGTTTCTTTTGAATATGTAGCAAAATGATTATTGGAATATGTGGCGGAAGTGGTTCCGGAAAAACAACCTTATTGAAGCGATTGGCAACACATTTTGATCATGTTAGGCCAACCGTTTTTTCCATGGATAATTATTACTTGCCGATTGAAGATCAATTCCGTGACGAAAATGGTCATGTAAATTTTGATTTACCAACAGCGTTGAATCAGGAGATCTTGGTTGCAGATTTAAAACAACTTAAATCGGGTGAGTCAATTGAGGTAAAAGAATACCATTTTAATGCTCCTCCGGGTAAAAACGTGTTAATAACCTTGGAATCTTCGCCCGTTATTATTGTAGAAGGATTGTTCCTGTTTCACTACCAACAAGTGCGAGATTTGGTCGATTTTTCCATTTTTATGGATGTTGATCCTGAGATTCAATTGGATCGTAGGTTGTACCGTGATCAAGAAACTCGTGGTTATTCACGGGATGAGATCTTATACCAATGGAACAATCATGTGATTCCTTGTTTTGAACAATTTTTAATGCCTTACGAACAAGATGCTGATTTTATCTTCAAAAATGATCACCTCGCAGATCTAGAATTCGAGCGTTTGCTTGAATCGCTTAGTCATAAATTAGAATGGTCAAACGCTTAAGTTCTTTTTTTAGAAAATATGGACTTTTAGTCGCTATTGGAATTACGATTGCTAGTGTTTTTTCATTTGTAAATCACATTCAGAAAGCTAGTCATGCTGATTTCGATTCATTTCAATCAAATTTTTCGGATCTTGAACAAGACCTAAATGGGTTTTTACAAAAGGCATCTACCTGTTTTAAAGAAAAGGGCGAAAAAGGCTTAGTTGAAGAATATACAGATGCAGAAAACGAAGGCGCTTTTTTTCTACATGTTTTCCGCAATGATTCGTTGATTTTCTGGAATACAAATGAATTGCCTGTTTATTCATTCGCTGAATTGCATTTTCCAGTAGCAGGCATCGTGCGATTACAAAATGGATGGTATTATTCAACCATAATCAAACGTGGAAGTACTTTATTGGTGGCATCTTGTCTGATTCAACATGCATTTCCGTATGAAAACAAACAATTACAGAATCAATTCAATGAGCGTTTATCGCATTCACCTGGAATTTTATCATTAGACTCAACCAAGGG
>JAYSRF010000257.1:0-19329 GCA_043721195.1 Fluviicola sp.
TGTTGTAACTCGGTGAAATGGTAAATAGGTAATCAAGTGTTTTTGTCTGTTGATTTTCTTCAATTGAAGCTGTGTAATCAAAAGGGTGTTCCATAATGGGTACAGAAATCTGACCACCTATTGAACTTCCAGTAACATGGTTAGCCGTTAAATTTACCTGTAAAGCAGTGATTGAGAATCCCCAACCAGACATTTCACTCTCGCCCAATGTAAACAAGTTGGTTGCTCCAAAATCACCTGTTATTCCTGAATCGTCAATAATTAAATCTTGGGCGTAAACAGTTGTTTGTTCACCTGTTTTGGATAGCTTTTGCGGAAGTGTCACAACGATAGATCGCGCATAGAATCCTTTCCATTCGTTCACATTTCCTCCATACAATTGGGTGGTAAATTGCGGTAATACAATACCATTTGGATTGGTTGTAGTACTGCGATCTATTGAAATATCCGAAAGGGCAAAGATAAAATCTTCTGCTCCTTTTACTCTGAACGGGTCAACGGAAGGAATATTGATAGAAATATTCTCCAAATCTTCTACCACAAGTTGAAACGAAGCCTTTACGGGAAGTGCGGGATTATTGGCATTGATCATAATTGCGGAATTGAACACAAAATCGAGACTTAGCCCCGCTTGTTTGTACCCGTTACAATCCCATTCAATGAAGTTCAAACCATCGTTTTTGAAAACTAGGGAGGCATTTGGACCCAATTTCACGCTCTTTTGTGAAGCCAATTCAAGACGTGAACCTTGCGAAACAATCACACCTTCTGGATTGAAATGAATGTTCTTTGCATAGAAGGCAATTTTACGTTCACAACCCGGAAAATCCAGTGCCATATAGACATTAAAATACGCACCTTCGGTGGTGTACACCGCACTATCAATGCAGATGGCGTACACCACATTTCCAATTTCTCTCACGATCCCAATAGGTAGTGAGGTTGAATCCATCGAATTAAAATGATCTGTCTGCAATGCAGGATCGTTTACAATCCGATCATGCAAGGCAAAGATTTTGCGTTCCAAAACGGAAGTTGTAGTATCAGTTTGGGCGTTCAGAAATGAAGCGCAAAAACTCAATAGTAGAAGTAGTGTTATTCTCATAATACGTTCGTTTTATCTAAATGAAATAGAATCGCGTCCAATTCAGCAATAGGGAAATTCCAACCCATTGAGCCGTCATTTACCCGAATACCATAGATTCCTTGATTGGATAGTTCCCCCATGAGTTTTAAAGCGCGTTCAACCACAATTTTGATCACTAGAACAGATCCATTTGGAGTCGTGTATTCAGGCGTTGCTTTTACAAAGTTCATTACCGTTGTTGCATCGGTAAAAACATAGACCCATTTACGATTTTCTAGTGTCACAATAAGTGGGCTTGCCGTATCAACGTCGTCCCATTGATTCGATAGAAAAATCCATTCTTCTAGTTCAAACAAAGACCTGTACAAACTTTCCATGTCAATTGTTGACTGGGTTTGTAGTTCCACGCGTTCATTGAATGAACTAGCGTGTTTATGTCTGTTGTTCTTTTTTATTAGTTTGTACAATAGTTCCATGGTTGAATCCTATTTGAGTTCATTAATCGGTAAACTTCGACAAGCTCAGTTTGTGTGTGCTTATTTTTTTTTCTTTTTTCGCTTGTGGTATTTGATAACAAGTAGTGTATTTGTTGCAAGGATTACTAGTAAACTTATTGCAGTAATAATGAGTGAAACGCAAATGCTCTGTTCCATAATTTATAAAAGCCGAATCTCGAAAGATCAATATTTGATAATTTTTGTTGAAATGGGTATGCCTTTACTTTCATATTGAAGTGTATAAATCCCATTCGCCAAATAGGACAAATCAAGCGTAACTTCATTTTTATCTGTCGTTTTTTCAAACACCATTTTTCCAGAAAAATCAAACACTTTAATTGCAATAGCTTCTAATTGTGAGTTTTGAAAATGAATGATTGTTTGAAATGGATTAGGATAAATGACAATTGGTGAATCAACTTTAATAGTAGGAGTCGATAAGACTAGATCAATTTCAGTTAACGCTCCATAAGGATTACTGCCAGAAACCATACTTTCAAAATTCACTAGTTTAGTTAACTGATTAGAGATTGGATTAAAAGAAAACAAAATACCATCGTTGTGTGCGCCTCCTTCTGAAGTTAAACCATACAATTGACCATCTGATGCAATCATCAAGCTACCTCTTGGAAAACTGCCATTGATACTATCAAAATCATACAGTTTTTCATACCCTTGTGAAGTAACATCATAGCTAAACAATACCCCTAGGTCACTATTTCCTCCGTATTTTGTTAAACCATACATTTTCCCACTTGAATGTAAAACTAGGCTACCAGTAGGAGACGCACCATTCACATTATCAAAATCAACAAGCTTGGTGAATTCATTAAGGAAAGGTTCATACTTGTACAAAACACCTGAACCGTTAATTCCACCAGATTCAGCCAACCCATATAAGTAAAAATCATCTGTTGCGATTAAATGACCAACTGGACTTGCACCAGTTAGCATTCCATCAAATGAAAAATCGGTAGTAGATACATTTGTACCTAATTGATGCCTGTAAATTGTTCCTAGACCATTTGCGCCTCCTGAATAAGTAACACCATATACTTTATCTTCTATTTTTGTAAGCCCACCAGATGCAGTCGTTCCAGAAATAGTGCAGACTTCTGAATATTCATTCGTATTCAAATTAAAATTATAAATACTTCCATTTGATCCTGTTCCTAAAAGATTCTCTTGATATTCCATCATTATGTCTGTATAACCGTTGCTCGTTAGAGGCGTTGCATTATGTAAAGTGTCAATCTCATTCGTAAAGCGATCGACTTCAAAAACAACACCTTCGCCATTTAAACCACCATAAAAAGCTGATCCAAAAACACGACCATTTGATGCCTGAAACAATGTGCTTTTAGGAATAGCGCCATTGACACCATAATTAAAATCATGTAAATTGGTGATTTGTGAAGTTGTTAAATCAACCTTAAATATTCCACCTTTGTTCCGTAAACCGCCGAAAGTACCTAACCCATAGAGCAAATTATTTGATGCAATGAACGGAACAGTGCTATTCATGTAATAAAACGAGGTACTTTGTGAAAAATGAGTAATAACTGTAAGTAAATCTGTAGCTATGGAGTATTTGTAAAGCGTACCAGTCGAATTACTGCCACCAAACACACACAATCCATATAAATCTCCATTGTGAAACACTAAGCCACCGTCAGGTTGATTACCCTGTGACACTGTATTAAATTCATGAACAATAGACATTGTTTCATTACTTAGATTGAAACAAAAAATCCTACTAGGATTAGACCAAGATGCTCCGTAAATTTTATTGAATCCATCAAAAGCAATAGAAGCCTTTGGAGGAAGCATTCCAAATTGAAGATCAAAATCATAAACTTTTTCATATTGATCCACCATAAAATCATACTTATAGATTACTCCAAAATCATCATTTCCACCAGCATTAGTTGTTCCAATCAACGTACTATTGTCAACTTTAATTAATGTGTTAGAAGGATAATTACCTAGTGAATCGTTGAAGTCGAAAACCTTGGTATAATTCAAATCCAATAGTTCAAATCGAAACAACACGCCTTTTTGATAAGTTCCTCCAGATTGAGTAGTACCGTATAAAATATCGTTCGTTCCCTCAATGAGTGCACCTACTGGATTTGAGCCAAAACTACCTTGAAAATCATATAGCTTGGTATATGAATAATTGGAAATTTCAAACTGAAAAATCACACCTTGACTATACGCACCTCCTGTAGTAGTCATGCCATACAATTTTCCATTACTGGCTTGCATTAACTTGTAATTTGGTTCAAATCCATCCATTTCATTTTTGAATAGATATACATGTTGGTAATTATTTGTAGACGGGTCAAATTCAATAATTGCCCCACCAGTAGTATTAGAATTAATATTATCATCATAACCAAACGTATTTGTTAAGGCATATAATTTACCATTACTTGCTTCAATAAACCCTTGTAGATTTGGCGTACTGGCTTGTGGCATTTCTAATGGAATAGAAATAAGCGTATCATCTTGCACGGAATACCTAAAAACAGTTCCAGTATTTGTGCTACCGCCTAAAGCAGTTGTCCCCCACAATTCTACATTTTGAGCAAAAAAGGATGTGTTGATTAAAAACACAAGTATGAAGAGTATTGTTTTTTTCATTTTTTCTTTATTTCACTTGTTTGTTGTTTTCTACTAAATAGCTATGATATGAAGTCATCTTTTGGTAGATTTCGTTCAGAATAGCTTGAAGGCGAATACTGTATTTCTTTTGCTAATTTTTCAATGTAATCCAATCCTTCATTCTGATATTGGGTAATTTCATCAGAATTCAACTCAATATGGATCTCAAAAATGCCAACACTTCCACTCCATACCGATAAATAATACGAACCTTTCTTTTCCGAAAATGTATAGTCCCATGGTTTTTTTATTATTTCTCTCATTGTATGTTTGTTAATGTCATTATGAGATTTCAATTTCTTGTATAAGATTTAACCCATCAGGAAAAGGCAAATTAAATTGAGATTCTGATCTTTCTTCCCATAATTTTTCGATTTCAATCTTTTTTATTGCGTCTATATAATAGGGCTTTCCGTAAGAATCAGTCAGTTTTACAAAATTTAATTCTTTCGCTAATTTTTCATCTTTGGTACTAAGTTCATAGCAACTTAAATCAGCTTTATATGGGTATACAAGAAACTCTTGACCTTTGTAAATTGCTTTAGTGGAAATTCTAAAAGCATTTTCAACTTTATTTTTTTCAACAATTTTAATTATACTTCCATGCTTGTCTTTTTCAAAGCCATCAATTGGACAATTAATCTCATTTTCCCAACTCAAAATAAAATGAGTAAATGGTATTGGAGCTTCTTGTCTTGCTTCTGATAACTTAAAATCATACCCTTTAATTCTTGAATATTCACCGTATCTTATCATTTCGTTGTTCTATTTAGTTAAACCGATTTTAACCAATCTTAGGATCAATTGTCCAAATTTCTTCAACACAAAGTCGATAAATTGTTGGTTGTGTTTCTTCACCACCTAGTACAACTAAATACTGCTTAGTTTCTGAATTACAAATGCAGTAATGTAATGGCACATTAAAACCACCTTTGTATGATGGTATTATTTCTTGAGATAGTTTAATTCTGCTTTTTGATTTCCATAAATTGATAACTTCTAAATCATCTGGTTTGGGATTTACAAGTGAATTAAAATAATAATCAGTAAATGAAAATGAAAGCAATTCTTCTTCATTAATGTTTACTTTATGTGGATAGTGATAATAGTCATTATCAACACCTTTAAAAATAATTTCTGGACTAAATTTTATTTGTTCTATACTCATCATTATGGGATTTCAATTATATAACCATTTATTTTAAGATCATCTATACTGTAAGGCAATTTATACTGCATTCCATTTCCAATTTGACCAAACCATGGTATCGCCTGACCTTCGTTAACTTGTGGGATTTCTTTTATTACTCTATATCTTTTATAAGGTTTTAATAGAGTTTCTTCTGGTAAGGCTCTACTTGGAAATGATGCGCCGTTTGGTGCTACAAATTTGCCATTATCCACAAACAGATCATCAACAAAAGCACCACCATATCGATCAAATTCAAAATCAATGATAAGATTTGTATTTGATTTATTTATGAAACCATCATTTGGTGGATACCTTATTCCGTTCCAATTATTCAAATTATTTGAATTAAAAAGTTGCTCTAATTCTACCCAGTTCTCATTTTTCCATAATATCCAAGCCTGTTCGCCCAAAGCAGGATTAGTTGAAAAATCTGCTACGCTATTCAAAAAATCTGTTCTTGAAACACCTCTTACCGTTTCAAAAGCGTTCGTTCCCATTCTCACCAAATCCAAAGCATCATCCAACTTAGCCACCAAACTAGCTTCACCTGCACCGTCTGCAACATAACGTTCTGTTTCCAGTACTCTTTCCAAAAACGCCCGTCCTCTAGGGTTGGCACTAGTAAGGATATTTACAATTTGTTGGTCTGGGGTTTCAGACAAAATGCGCATTGCCAAATTATCAACGTGAGCAGCGTGGTTGGTTGCGCTCAATACGTTTTCAGATCTGCTAATGAGGTTTACAGCATTGCTTGGGTTGCTTCCTAGGTTTTTAAGGCTATTCACCCCATTTGTAGAAAAATCTGCAATTCCAAGTACAAGAGAGGTAACGCCTAACACTTGTGAGAGTTCTGGATAATCTTCTGCTGTTGCGTTTGCCAATACACTGGCTACAGAACTTGCTTTATCGGCATAGTTGAGAATGCGCAACGCCATTGTGGTTTGCGCTCCCGGTATTAGGAAGGTAGCAACGTCAACCGCCGTTTGAATGGCTTCCACTGTTGTTTTGGCATCGGCTTTGCGTTCCAAGAAATACAACACAATGGCAGGAGCAAATTTTCCGCCACCATTTTCCGCGTAGATATTGAGTAGGTTGGCGTTGTCGTCTAGTATAACAGGGTCAAGTAAGTTCAATGCAACCGTTGGACTGGTTGAAACAGTTGAAAAGCCCATTACTGTTTCATTCACGAAATACACTTTTTCGTTTGTTGAACTTACCGCAACAGTAGAGAGTTGATTCCCCTCCATTGACATTGCCGAAATAGGACTATTGGCAACAATCATTGATTTACACAATCGTTTTACAAATCCTGTGTAATTGTAGCAAATGATACGGTTCTTGACCTGTTCCAATTGCGTAGCAGTAATATTTTGCGGATTGATGTGTTTGTAGGGGTGATCATAATTAGCGTAGGCAGACAATACCCAATTCATGATTTTGGTATTGTAATTTTCACCAATAAATAGTGTTTGATCGTCAACTGCGTCTACAATTGTTTTAATAATAATTTCAGTATTGTATTTTGTTGTACAAACGGCTTCTAACAATTCAGTGTGTTTGGAATTGGGCGTTGTCCAAAACAGTTTATCAATGGCACGTTCATACGAATCTGTAGTTACTCCCAAAGAAGCAATGCCAGGATTTAGCAAAATTCCCATTAGATGAACCCGAACAGGAGTACACAATTCTGATAATTCGCTCACAGACATCGCTTCCACGGCTTGTTTTACCGTTAAAGCCGTTGGGTGATCTGGGGCGTTGACATCAAAAAACTGCGGATTTAAACCCGTACAGGCTTCATTAAAATCAGTAATTGCTCCTTCATTAATAGTGCGATTAATATCAATTAATTCTTTGAAATGAAGCAAGAATTTATGAATCACTTGATTTTTGGTCAGGCTTCCGTAACTGTATAGTACATAACAGTAATCAAAATAACCTTCTTCCATAATATTCGTTATGAAATCGCTAGGGTTAGTAGTTGCTATACTTGCATACACAGAAGTATACGTTGTCCAATCGTCCCATTGATCAAATGTTTGATCTGTCATTCGGTTAAAAATGTCTGGGTACGAACTGCGTAATTCCGCAATTTTGGTGTACGTCAAATAGGTTTCGGAATAATCAACCGAATCAAAATCAAGAAACGAAAAAGTACTTAATCCATCTTCTGAAAAATAAGTGTTTGCACAGACTTCAAACATTTCTTCATCCATTCCCTTATGATCAATCATTGTCCAATTTCCAAGTAGTTTAGACTGGTTGTAATCATTCACCGTAAACACCGCTTGACCAACTGGCGAGTTAGTTAAATACGGAAAATTACCGCCTGAAATTGCGAATACTCGTGCTTCATTTCTATTTGGTAAGGCAATAATAACTGAATCGGTAGGGGACGCTGTTGCAAACTCGGTAAACCAAGTTCCATCTGCACTTTTATATCCCTCAAAGATGCCGTTTGTTACTTGGGCTTTGTAGTCTGTTGTGACACCATTTTTTTCATAGCTAAAGCGGTATAATGTACCCGAAGCTGTCATTTGGTCTTCAAAATCATTGATTCCCCAATTAAAGAAAGCCGTTTTTATACTATTCGAAAATTTAGCAACTGATTTCCCCACTGTAAAAAAGCTAATGGTATTGTCAGGTGTAAACCAACTAATTGGAATTTCACCCGTTCCTGCAATTCCAATTTCGCTACCGTCTTCCTCGCCATCAAACAAACTAATTACCGCACTTGGATTCCTCAACGCCTCCCATTGCTCTTTAATCAATCTAGTCCCAGACGAATAATCCATTAAATTATCCGTTCCATTTTTCAGACTTTCATTGTCACCCCATGCGTGTTGCAGTCCACCAATTCCGTGACCAAGTTCATGCGCCAACGTATGCGAAAAGGTTGATACGCTTGTCAAGGTGCTTTGCGCTATAAATCCAACACCTCGACCGCGCACCATATAGCCGTCTAGTTGGGAATTCTCAAAAGACGGCACAATAAACACTAAATACGTTCCGCTTTCTATTTCGCTCGTTTCTAAATACGCTTCACGCAATGCCCGCATTTGAGCGGTGTATTTAGACATCAAACTCACATCAGGATTTGCGAATTGGGTAGTTGTTGTAAATTCAGGCGTATTGAACTGCGGTGCAATTGTCGCATCAATTGACAGGTTCGCGCCTTTGTAAATAGTATTGAGAGCCGTTTCAATTTGGGTTTCTGTTAAACTCATCGAAACAAGCGGAACAACGGTTACTTTTTTGGTAATAGGTGCGTAACACTTCACGTTGAGTTTTCCGAGTTTCAACACATCGTACATAGCATAGACCGAGTAGTTGTAACTTTTTGCGGGCAACGTCAATAAAAACGTGGAATCATTCACAACTGTATGCGGAACAACGGTTAACCCTCCAGCAATTTTAAAACTCAAACCAGATGCAACAAACCCAACCGTATTGACATGAATAATTGCTTTTACTTGCGCTGTTCCTTCAATTTCCTTGCTCTTATTGGAGACAAAATAAATAAACTGATTTTCGGGTGAATTTGATTGACAGATAATGGCTTCGTAACTACTACTAAATTGATCATAAGACTTTTTGTCAAACAAATTTGTCTCTACTGGATCAGCACTAATCGATTCAAAGCGTACTACTAAATTTCTGGTAGCGTCTAAACTATCCGTTGACGGAGTAACACCATACGTTGTAACAACCATTGTACCATTCGACCAAAATTGATATTCTACGTTGTTTGCTCCATGAATCACAATAGGTAAATCACCATTGAAGTTAAAAAACAATGAATCACCATTGACAACAACAAACACAGTTGAATCATTCAAGAATCCACCCGATTCAATAACACCATTGAGAGTGGTATCAACACCTGCCTGATCTAAGTACTGTTCATTGAGCCAATTGTCCAACCCTTCGGTGATTGCAGATGCTTGACCTTCACGAACGTGGTATTCGGTATCTACCAATAAATCATCAAACTGCACTTTGATTCTAGCACCTCCAATGAATCCATGGGGAATCGTTCCTCTGCCTTTGTAGTGTCCGAGTGTTCCAAGCGGGGTAATAGATGTTACCTCTATTGTAAATTGCCCAATTTGGAAGGCATCGCCCATGTGAGCACTCACAAGCGGTTGATAAGTGGCAGGTAAATACGGCAAATCCACTTCACCACACGCATATTGACGGGACGCAGGAGTGGTAAACTCAACAATTTCTGTTGGTTCACTCACAAAATCGCCCGCAACACCACTTACACGAACCTGATAGGTTTCCTCTGGTACAACTTGGTAAAACAATTGTTGGAATCCTGATTCGGTGAATTCGTGCCAAATCGGAATAAATGTATCATCGGCACGTGGTTTACGTCTTATTTCGACTTTATACGAATTGTAACCCGAAAGCCCTTGGTTGGGTGTCTGGTCAACAACTGTCCACGACGCACGACCTTTTCTACTGGTAGGCGCATCACAGGTGAGATTAATTACCAAACCATCAGCAAGCGATTCAGCGAGGGTTTGAGGCTGTCCGTAATAAAAACTACAGGGCGCAGATATTCCATTGTTGGTGATCATTTGAACAGGAACACCATTACTGGTGAGTTCAGCTTGAACCCGCCAAATGTATTTTACCCCTTTTTGAAATAGCACATCAAAATTGGAAACTTGCGCCATCGCAAAAGGCGTTTGGGTTTGGTACACTAAGCCTTGTCCCGTTTGAAAAATATTGTAATTAGTGGTATCAATCCACTCATACAATGAGAATGTATAATTGAGATCTGTTCCAATAGAAGGAATGTAGTTTTGTGGTGGCGACCATTGAAAGGTTTGGAACATCGAATTTGTATCGACAATGGAATTGCAGATCGGTAAAAAGGCTTGTGGTGGTTGCATGAGTTGCAAAAAGAAAGCCGTGCAATTGTTGGTTGCAAGTATGGTCTGGTTTGCGCCATCTTCTACTACTTCAACGCAAATGGTTGTAAAACCTTCTAGTAAGTTATTCAGGTTCGGATTTCCAGATACAACCGCTAAATTACTTTCCTGCAACAATGGCAACACATCGCTTCCTTGAATAAAAACAGGGAAACCCGCTTCAAGTGTAAACACGTTTCCAACTGGTATGTCTTGACGAGTTTGAACCACAAAACCTTGTCCTTCTATTTTCAAACGCAAGCGTGCGTTTATAGGCGGTGAATTAAAATCTGTCAGCGTTGCAATGATCAATAAATGGTTGTTTTGATCACCGTAATGCGATAAGAAATTATAATAAGGCGGTGTTGTTGATACCGATACTTGAACAGGGTATAATTGTGCTTTTGCGATTGGTGTTATCAATAGCAAAATCGTTACAAATAATAATTTGATCAATTTATTGAGTGAATTTATTCTGCCTTTTATGATTGGCTCGGTACAATAATAATTTTTCAAAATGCGTAATTTATATTAGCGATAATAGTCAAATTCTTAGGTGATAATGCGCTATCGATAACGGCAAATTTCTGTGTATAATTGGCATTCAATCCAAAGTTTACCTTACCGTATTTCTTGTCCCACAATTCAGGTGACATACTAGCACCCATTCTAAGGTTCATCACATGATTAGTAAGCGAATTGTTGAGTAATTGCCTATTGTAGGTTGATCCAACTTGCAATCGCAGTTTTTTATCAAACAGCGGTTTTGATGCTGTTAGCCCAGGACCAAAATAGGTTGTTGTTTGTCCCATTACTATTGATTCATTCATGTTAAACACATAACCTAGTGCTAGTCCACTTTTTAACTGAAAACTGTGTGAAACCATACCCGTATACACATCAACGGGGGTTGAATTTCCCGACACATTAAATCCAAATGCAGCTGCATCTTGCAAACGCCCTGTAATGTTTTGGCTTTGCGAATAGGCAAACGTTCCTGAAAGGGCTTGTTTGGTTGTTTTACCAAAAGTATAATTGATATTTCCGTTGTAGCTTTTGGAAGTCTGGTAATAATTCATCGTATCACCAATTACTGTATAGAACGGATCAGCGGACGGATTACGACGGGAAAAACTAGAGAAATTGGAGTAGTTCCCGCTTATACTCATGCCTTTGATGGGTTGAGCTGAAATACTCATATTTCCAACCCATCGTTTTTGAGAATTAGCGTTTTGATTGTCTAAATTATTCCGCTGAAATCCTGTATTTACGGAAATCGTTAATTTATTATTGAATAGCGCAACAGACGGGGCAATGGTGATGTTTTCCAAATCGTTGTTAAAGAACAATCCACCCAATGTCAAATAACTTGGGTCTATGTGTTCGTATTTGAGTGCAATAGATGCAATTTTGTAGCGGTAATTCAGCGAAGCATTATAGGCATTTTTTGCAACCGTGGAACTATTTCCTTGAATTAATCCATCGTAAAAACGATTCGTTGTACTTGCGCTGTCTTTTAATAAAACATTTCTAGTGAGTAAACTTGTTGCATATTCAGCTTGTAATTGCAGTGATTTTAGCAATGACACTTTTCCGCTAACTGATACCACCACATTATCCATTGGTGTAATTTCGGTGTTGGGTGAAAGTGTAGATAGCGTTCGCTGATCGTCCAATGCTTTTAGTAAAATAATTTTCCCGCCCGCCTTTTGACCTTCATAGCCAACCGTTAAACCGTAGCCCATTCTGCGGTACGAGACAGTTGTTACATTATTAAGAGTTGGATCGTATTCCACCGATTTTTTGAGTCGTCCACCAAATGCACCGATCTTCCATTTTTTAGGTGAAAGTTCCACACCCGCCCCTGCAAAATTGAGACCTGAATAGGTATAGGGTGAAAAGTTCATGGAAGTGATTCCAATATGTGTTTTTACCCATTTGTAGGTTGGGTGCAAGGCTGTCATATTGAAGGGTTGAGTGTAGCTTTTACCCGTATTGGAAAAACTAAAGGTAAAAGGAAGCGATAGCCCTAGAATATTTACGTTCACATTGCCAGTAAACACCCACGAAAGCGGGTCACGGTATTGGGGCTGATCGTCTACGAAGTTTCCAATTGTATTGTAGCCCATGCCACCGCTGACCTTAACACGGTCTTTTTTGGTGATTTGTTCCAAATCTTGAGCGAAAGCAGGGAGACAGGACAACAATAATAGTGTTAGGATAACCGTAGGCGCAGGAAGCATCCTGCGCTTACTATATATTATTGTCCCCATCAATTTAGTATTAAAGTTAATTGTCTAGCATCAAAATCAGAAACCAAATGAACATGATAGGTCGCGGGTGGTGTTCCATTCGGGAAACTAAACGGAAGTGACACAGCTGTTCCATAACCCGATTGATTCATTCCAACAACAGGTTGCCCTAAATCCGTTGTGATAAACACTCCATAGTTTTGTGCTATTCCAAAGACTAGATCGAGGGTAAACGAACCCGTTGTAGGGTTTGGATAAACGGTAATTGATTGAATTTTGAGTGCACTATAGGTTGTTGGGTATTCAGGCATAATACTATCAATGTAGATCGTTTTTGAGAACGAATAACTACACGTGTCTTGATAACCAACAAGTGTAATGAGTGCTATGTTTGTATCAGGTAATTGAATCAAAGCCAGTGAATCACTTGTAAAGATCACGAGTGTTCCAACTGGAAACACCCAAGCTGTTGAATCAAATCCTTGATAAAGTGTGTTGTTGACAACTGCAAGCGTGTCACCCGTTTGTGAGTAAGTAGTTATAAGAAAACTCATTTCAGGCGAACCCGCTGATGCGTCTAAGGTATCACTGAAAGAGTATACACAACCCAACGCATCTTGAATTAAAATAGCGTGTTCACCTACCGTTAATGAATCAAATAGTAAGTTGTTTGAAAACGCCCCGCCATCAATGGAATAGGTGTAAGTTCCCGCACCACCTGTGACGTTAGTTACTTGAATACTTCCATTTGATGCACCGCAACCCATAAAGCCTGTAAAACTAGCCTGAATGGGGGCGGTAATGGACACCTGAATGGTGTCATATCCAATGCAACCGCTTGGGGTTGTTGCAATAACGGTCAATACTGAATCAATTCCCCCGATTGCAGTTGTACTACTCCCACTTGTCCCATTTGACCAGTTGTAAGAAACCGTTTCCGATACATTAATGGCAGATACGTTAAGTAGGAATAAGTCACCTGAACAAACCACCGTATCACTTGTTTCCGCTAAGAACAGTTCAGGGGTTTGAATGACTTGGACGGTGTCTGTGTTAACACACCCATTAATGGTATCGGTTACTTCATAAATAAAAGTTCCTGTACCATTCACAAACACCGTGCTACTACCTGTGGAGTTACCACCTCCATCAAGCCAACTCCCTGTAACGTATCCGCCAGTTTCTAAATGCACCATTGTTAGTGTGTCCACCGAACAATTGATGGAATGATTTCCCGTATAAGGCGCAACAAATGGTGTTTCAAGATCAAATAAAACAGTCACATTGTAGGTGAATTGACATCCATTTAAAGCGTTTTCGGTCACAAACTCATAGGTTTTTGTATGAAATTGCACGTTCATTCCTATACTATCAGCCGTTGTAAGCGATAGAACAGGCGTGTTATTTGTAAGCCAATATGCTGTTCCATTACTTGCGTTTATGTCATTTGGATCAACTGCACAATTTATAGTCAATGCCATTGTCATACAATTAATGGTATCGGTGACTAAAGTTGGGAAATTGGAATAATTGGATAAAACACCATCAATTGTAGTATAATTTGCTTGTACCGTGTAAATCTGTCTTGCTTTGCAACCATTGGTATTCGATACTGCATAAGCGTAATACTCAGTCGGATTGATTGAATCAATGGTGTGAGGATTAGCAAATTGAATGGTTGTATCACCCGTTACAGTAGTCCAGTAGATGGATGAACCCGCAACGGAAGCCGATAATACCTGTTGAGTATTCAGGCACGTAAATTCAGGCGGTGAAATCAGTAAACTGTCTTGTTCAATAGTTGGAAGAACTGTGTTTTCACTGACCCAAATACTGTCTGAATTTTTGCAACCTGTGACAGGATTTGTAACTTGGGTATAATAATAACCCGTTGGATAAATAATAGACGGTTCAACACCAGTTCCGTTAATCATTAAACTATCATTGCTGTTTACTTGGGTTAATATATTGGGATAAAACCATTGAAAAGTTGCACCCACTGTTGCTGATTGTGCAACAAGATTCATTGTATCAATAACACACGTAAAAGCGAGTGAGTCAAAAGGTAATGTAATGACTGGTAGTGGGTTAATGGTAATAGAAATACTTTGGGCTTTAGCGTACAAATAATCGGTTGTTGTATTACATGTATTGTACGGTTCAACAGTAAGTATTCCAGCAGTTGAAGCACTTGAAAAACGAATTTTGATACTTGACGTATTAGCTGTAGTATTCATAACAGGCACGGTATACGGAATAAAAGCCCCATTGTTGATCGAATATTCTACTCCTGTTCCCGAATACGACCATTTATAGCCTGTTTCAAATTGAACATCTGCAATTTGGTAAGTTATCGTTTCATCTGGACAAACCGCCAATGTTGGATTGATAAAAGGAGTCGGATTTTCAGGTTCTAAACAAAATACGGCAAAACCAGTTCTTCCACTTCCACCTACAGTTGTCATGCCTTTTTCGGATAAAAACAAGAAGTTATTCACCCGCATCAAATTGTTGGAAGTATCAAGGTGACTTCCTGCCGATGAAACGGAAATAGATGAACCAATTTGCGTAAAATCAAGCCCATTTGAGACAAGAGGTGTATTGAGTTTGTGACGTTGTATTGTTGGGGTTGTTCCTTTATACAAAAACAAATCACCATTATATCCTGTTTGTCCCCAAACATTCGATGCAAAAAGAGAAAGCAATGGGTTGATCGCATAAGCTGAATTACCTGTTGGCGCATTTCCTTGTAATTTGCAAATAATAAGATTTGAACTAAGGGAAGCTGATCCATTTAATCCGCCATCGGTTGCTAGTAATAGTGTGTCATTTAAAGGAGCAAGTGAATGGAAACCGTGTCGATTTCCCACAGATGCAGTGAATGTTCCGTTAAGCGATAGGTTTGAGTTTCTACGCTGAATTGTAGAACTCACACCTCCGTTATTGATTGGGAAATTCTGTGAGCCGATAAAATAGTAATTTGATGCTTTTAAGATCGAGACAGCTCCTACATCAAAAGAAGTGAATGATTGCGGTGAACTATTGATAAGCGTAAATTTAGACGCTGTCAATGGTGTTAATTTCAGCGCGAATAAATTATCTTCGGTTACATCACAAACGGTTGGCGAAGATGAACCTAAATTGATGCCTTCAAACTCTCCTGCAACAAGTAATGTATCCCCCGAAATGTTAAGATCAAAAATGCCATTATCGTAATTACCAACACCACCCTGCATAAAGTAATTCCAATTAAGAACACTTAAACCCGAAAATGCAGTTCCACCACTTGCGTAAAGCAAGGCTAAACTTTCCCTTGCAGCACCATTGATTGTATTAAACTCCCCACCAATAACAATGTAGTTGTTTGTTCCCACTAATTTGTAATCAATTGATCTGATTGCACCATCAATAGCCGTTATTGGATTGGAGGGTTGAACCGTAAAACTAGTTGCATTAATAAAGGCAAAGTTTTTTCGAGCAAATCCATTAACTGTTGTGAACTCACCTACTATAGCGTATGAATTTACGTTAGGAATGTACACGACATCGTAAATCCGACCTGTTGCATTCAAATTAAGCGATGTTGTCTTTAGAACCTGCGCCCTGCCTAAAAGACAAGACATAGTAAGGGTAATCAAGAAGAATAGTCTAATCATAAAAAGTGTGTTATTTTTCAGCAAGGTAGTCGACAAAAATATGTGAAATTTAACTTCAAATTACATAAGTTGTAAAATCTGTGGTTTCCCGCAAAAAACCTGTAGATTTATGAAAATCATATCGTTGAATATATTATTCAAAAATTTGATATTCAAACGAATAGTGATCTCATTTAATGAATTCATGGTTGTTTTTTTAAAAGCCTGCAAAAATAAGTATCAAGTTTCTAAGTGTTGTAGCGGTATTCCACACCTTGTGGTAATGAGTTGCGATAATCCGTACAACTTAATTATCTGGTTTTCATATATTTAATACTAAATCATTGTAGTAATGGGTTTTCTGTTTCAATGATACCTAATTACTTTGATTGATGATAAAAAGGGTTGCCGATAAATTATTACTTTTAGCAAAGATTTATCAGAAAAAATGGAACAAACCCTTGGTCTTAAAATTCGCAAAGTAAGAGAAATAAAGAATTTCAGTCAGCAATATGTTGCCGATAAATTATCGGTGAGTCAAAGCACTTATTCTGATATTGAGAACGGAAAAACACCTATTTCGGAAGAAAAATTAACGTTGATTGCCAATATTTTAGATGTTTCCGTTGACGTTATTAAGGAGTTTAACGATCAGGTTGTTTTTAATTCGTGTATTCAATCTGGTTATATTAATCACAACTATATCCAACCAGTTGAAAAGATTGAGCAGTTGTACAAGGATATGTTAGAAATTCAAGAAAAACGTATTGCAGATATGTTGTTGGTTATAGAATCAAAAGATAAGTTGATTGCTTTGCTAGAGAAGAACGGCTAGTTTATTTAATTAGTTTATAAATCAATTTTTTATTATTGCCTTTGATTTAGTACTAATAAATTAAATCGGGCGTTTCATTCATATAATGAAATCCTTGTTCTGATATTTTGTAATACAAATACCAAAGGATAATTGCTATAATCAGTAACACAATACTTGAGATTTTAAGCCAAAAATATTTTTTCATAGTATTTAAACGTATTTATTGTTTTGGGAAATTATATTTTGAATGTATATAAAAAAACAGAACTGTCTACTACGCCACAATAAGTGGGTAATTGTATTTTGGTTATCGAATCCAAAGATAAGTTGATTGCATTACTAGAGAAAAATTCAAATTAATTATTGAATTACTTGAATTTTTGTAAAACAGAAGAGTGATGCCTAAATTGAGACACCACCCTTAAAACGATTCTAATTCCTTTACTTTTTACTTAGTAAAATCGTCGTCATTTGTTCAATGCTTTGCAATTCATTTCCTCTTGGAGTCCCCAGTAATTAAAATATTCATCGCCATAATTACCACCTCCAGTATACTCTTTGCGAATTTGACCATAAGCCAACCAACAGGTGTTTTCAAACTTAACGCCTAGATCAATACTCAGGTATTTGTAAAGTGGAAAACCGAATTCATTTTTCTTTATTAACCAAACATCAGTAGTGATTGCTATTTGTAAAACAATGCCCTTATCAACACCTTTTATTGCCATTGCTTCATAATTGGAATTACTCATTTTTTTTGGACTCAATTTTACCGCATCAATCATTGCTTGTCTGAACTTTTCAACGTGAATAGCATATTTTCCACTTGCAATGTATTGTTCTAATAAAATCTTCTCTTTGTCCATTTTTGACTGAACAGCATTAATTCCAGATTTGTCTTCCAATAAGTAGTTTCTATTGTAGACAATCTCGGTTTGTATATTTTCAAAATCAGTTAAATAACCTTTTGCGTTTAAGAGGTAATCCTCATCGCCACTTGAATTTTTTGCATGGATAGCCGAAATTATATTGTCTACTTGTGAATCTAACAAGGGAACAATTTTATAGACCTCTATTTGAAAGAAATTATCAATTGCACTGATTCTCTTTTGAATATAGGTGTCTTTAAACTTATCAGGTCTCTTAGATTCGAATTCCTTTTTAAACGCATAATAACCTTTATAGGATGGTTCAAGATCTTTATCTTGAATTTCCCACCCAAGTAGTGCAAAGTTGTAATAGGTGTCTACCTTTTTTTCAAATTGCTGATCTGCTTGATAACTTTCATATTTTGATTTACGTTCTGTTTCCAAATTCTCAAAATCTGTATTCAGCGCATTGACATAAGGCTTTCTAGCTTCGATTGGGTCGTTTTTTAATTTACTTAGCTGCTCTTTAGCTTTGGCTAAATACTTTAAAGCTTCTTCATTTTTGCCCTCAATATTTCTATTCCAACTGTCGGGTTGTAACAGATTCTTTGTAGAACTGATTTCGTCTCGAACGATGCTATAAGCAATGTAAATTTCGCTTTCTGGATTGTATTCTGGTGCGCCATCAGAATTGATTGTTTTAACTGAACCATTTTCAATTGTAGTAGGTGTTTGAGTTGTTGTTTGTGTTGTAGTTGGTCTTGTAGTTGGTGTTTGAGTTGTTTTTTCAATCACTTTTCCTTTAACCGACTTTATTGTTGGTAGTTGCGCTTGACTGATTGAAATCGCTGAAAACAGCATCAGAATTAATGTGTTAATCTTGTTCATATAGATAATTTTTGTTTAAAAATTTAACGAGTCAAAGTTAGATTGGGTTTGGTTAAAATACCATCGTAGAAATACTGAAAAAAATGCGGGAAACCACATTTTTTAATTAATCTATAAATAGCATATAACTAGTTTATTGATGCCCACTACGCCCACTTGAAGTGGTCATCTACGTTTTTTTGTAATCTTTCCGCCCACTACGCCCACTTGAAGTGGTCATCTATGTTTTTTTGTAAACTTTCCGCCCGCTACGCCCACTTGAAGTGGGCATCTATTTTTTTTTGTCAAGAATAAACCAGATGCAAATCCAGACGGATTCAATTCCTAAATCACTTTTTTAAGAAAACAATTGAATGTTGAAGGCTTGTGATTAAGATTTATAGCTAAACTTAAATTTACTATTCAATTCCGTTCTTGTTTCATATTCTGCAAATGTGCGATTGTTCTGTTTTACAGCTAAAACAGTGATAAAACATCAATTGAACATATTTTTATTTCGAATG
>JAYSRF010000258.1:0-55971 GCA_043721195.1 Fluviicola sp.
ATTGCCATTAATAGATTTGCTACATTTCCAAACAACATAAATGCAGCAGAGGTACCAACACGACCTGAACTTGCGAATTGAATTCCAGCTGACTCAACAGCATCACGTGTGTACACAAAATCAGCTCCAGAAGGCGTTCCTTTCAACGGCAATAACCCCAAGTATGCAACATTCGCCAAGATATACAAAACAGTAACAATGCAAGTTCCCAAAAACAATGATCGCGGCAAATTACGTTCTGGATTGCGGATGTCACCAGCAATAAACGTGACATTATTCCAAGCATCGCTCGAGAATAGTGAATTGATTATGGTAGTAGAAATTGCAATCATCAATGCATAAGGCACCAATTCTTTAATAGAAGTAATAGCTCCATTTTCTCCGACAACCGTTTTGGAGGCATCCCACATATTGGTGAAATTGGCTTCAAAAAAGCCACTATTCGCCCCAACAATGATTCCAGCAACAATTAAAACAAATAAAGCGATGAGTTTGGAACTCGTGAAAACAGACTGTACAATCTTACCATATTGTATTCCACGTGTATTCAAAAATGTAAGCAATAAAATCACCGTAGCTCCAACAATATTTGCTCCATTTATATTGACAGAAGCATACGAAACGAGTGTTTTATCGACCAGTACAGGAAAAAAGACACCTAAGAATTTTCCGAATGCAACACCAACCGCTGCGATCACGCCAGTTTGAATTACAGTAAAGGTTGTCCATCCATATAGAAATGAAGGCAACTTACCCCAAGCTTCTTTAATGTAGACAAACTGACCGCCAGCTTTGGGAAACATCGCTGCTAATTCGCCATAACTCAATGCACCAAATAAGGTAATCACTCCTGTTAAAATCCAAGTAAACAACAACCATCCAGAACTACCAAGATCTTTGGCCATGTCAGAAGTTACGATGAAGATTCCAGATCCAATCATACTTCCAGCTACTAGGAAGGTTGCATCTAATAAACCGAGTGATTTTTTTGCGTCTTTTTGTTCCATGGTATAAAAAAAGTCCCGCCAAGAATGACGAGACTTTCGTTTTAATGTTTAATCTTATTGTTCTGGTTCGTCTGTTTCAGAGGCGTTTACAATCGAATCATGTCCTTTGAGTGATTGTTCAAATTCCCATTCATTCAGCTTACTGTTTTTTCTACTGTAAAGGAAATATACAATGATTCCTAATGCGGACCAACATAGGAAAGCAACCCATGTTTCAGGTCTAACGAAGCACATCAACGTAACATTAAATGAAACACCTAGAAAGGAAACAACAGGTAAGAACGGTACTCTAAATGGTCGATCTAAATTCGGTTGCTTGTATCGGAGAATCAAAACAGCAACACAAATCATAGCGAAAGCAAGTAATGTACCCATACTACACATTTCAGATACTTTATCAATTGGTGTAACAGATGCTACGATTGAAATAATCAATCCTACAAGTAATGTACTTCTAAATGGTGTTTTGAATTTCGGATGCACTTTACCAAACAATTTGTAAGGTAGTAATCCATCTTTCGCCATTCCTAAGAAAATACGTGTTTGTCCCAACATCATAACTAACATTACAGACATCAATCCAGCAACTGCTGCTATGGTTATTAGCACTGTTGCCCATGGCATTCCTATTCCTTCAAAAGCAGAAGCTACTGGAGCTTTCATATCCAATTCGTTGTATGGAACCATTCCTGTTAATACAAGTGAAACAACAATATACAAGACGGTGCAAATGACCAATGACATAATGATGGCAAATGGTACATCTTTTTTCGGATTAACGGCCTCACCAGCTTGTGTGGAAACTGCGTCAAATCCGATGTAAGCAAAAAATACAATGGTCGCTGCAGTGACTACACCACTCCAACCAAAATGAGAAGTGCCATCAGGATCGATCACTTGATCTGGAATAAAAGGAGTCCAATTTGCTGTATCAATGTAGAAAAAACCTACGAAAATCACAAACAATACAACTGCAACTTTTAAGATTACAATTAAGTTATTTGTCTTAGCTGCTTCTTTGATTCCTCTTACAAGAATCGCTGTTACAACCCATGTAATTAAGAATGCTGGTAAGTTGAATGAGAACGAAGGTTGCGCTAATAAATCTGCGACCAATTGCGAATTTCCAGCTTCTTCTGCTGCTTTGATTGCTGCTTTTGTTTTTTCAGCTGCAGTAACTGGATCGTTCATTAACCATATGGGAGGATGAATTCCAGCTTGATGCAGTAGTTTTTCAAAATAACCACTCCAAGCAACCGCAACAGTTGTTGCACCCATCATGTATTCTAAAATAAGATTCCATCCAATAATCCAAGCAAACAACTCACCTACAGTACCATAAGAATATGCATACGCAGATCCTTCAACTGGTAAAACAGCTGAGAATTCAGCATAACAAAGCGATGCAAACAAACAACCAACACCTGCAATTACAAATGCCAATGCCAAAGCTGGACCAGCATGATCGTGTGCTGCAATACCTGTCAATGTAAAGATTCCTCCTCCAATGATAGCTCCGATACCTAATGAAGTTAATCCCCAACGAGTTAAAACACGTTTCAACTCACTTTTTTTCATGTCTGCTTCAAATAAGCTGATTGGCTTTTTACGCCACGGACTTCCTGCCATTCTATTGTTTTTTTTGGTTTGAGGTGCTAAAATATATAAAATATGTTAATTACAGGGCGTTCGTCTATTGCCAACCTGAATAATGTATGCACTTTTACTGATAAAGAATCGAACCAATTGAATTCATCAGGATGGGCGAATTAATCGCTACTTTTACTTCATAATATTTACCCTCTTATGTGGATTTTAAGATTCAGTCAATACCTTCGGAATATATTCCGTTTACTAGCGATTATTTTCATTGTAATTGGTCACTATGTTCGTAACTGGCTTACCACTGGATTTCTACGCAATGTTTTCGACCCAAAAGGAACAAAACGCGTTTCACGATCTGAACGTTTGCGCCTGTTGATTGAAGATCTTGGTCCAACTTTTATCAAATTCGGTCAGATATTAGCCGACAGACCTGATTTAGCTTCTGAAAGTTTGCGTTTCGAGTTAAAAAAATTGCAATCTTCCGCACGCCCATTCGATGATGACATGGCCATCAAGATCATTGAAATGGAATTGGGGCAAAATACGGAACAAGTTTTTTCGGAATTGAATATAAACCACATCGCATCTGCTTCCATTGGTCAAGTTTACCGCGGAACGCTTTTGACCGGTGAACAAGTTGTATTAAAAGTACAACGTCCTGGAATCAAACAAAAGATAAAATTAGATCTGATTCTCATTCAATTATTTGCCAAAAAATTACAACGGAGTTATCCAGAACTCAACACCTTCAATATTGCGAAATTTGTGGGCGACTTTGGTGATATCATCCTAAAAGAACTTGATTTTACGAATGAAGTTTCCAATATGCTTCGTCTCAACAATATGTTCAAAGATGATGATCGTTGTCATATTCCTATTGTTTATACAAAGTTTTGTACGCAGCGATTATTGATCATGGAGTTCATTGATGGTGAAAAACCAGATGATTTACAAACTTTAAAAGATAAAGGTTATTCACCTCAGGTTATTGCAGAAAACGGGGTGGACATTATTCTCACGATGATTTTAAAATACGGATTCTTCCATGCTGATCCACATCCCGGGAATATTTTCATACGCGGAGACAACCAAATTGTATTGATTGACCATGGCATGTGTGCTTCGATGAAGCCAAAACAGATTGATGGATTGGTCAATTTCCTCATTGGATTTGCTGATAAAAATCCGCATAAAATTGCAAAAGCGCTCTTGGCATTAACGGAAGTACAAAACTTTCGTGAAATGGACGATTTGGAATTTGATATCCAAGAACTCATTGAAAAATACAGTTACCTTGAATACGGTCAAGTTGATATTTCAGGATTGTTCAATGACACCTTCAAACTCATGATGCGCTACGAGATTAAAATTCCTTCTAGTCTGTACATGTTGTTGAAAACGTTAATTACGATTCAAAATGTTGCTGAAATGCTAGAAGCGAAAATCTCTCTAGTGGACATGATTCGTCCGTACGCACGAGAAAAAATCATGGAGAAGTTTAGTTGGAATAACATCAAATCATCGATTGTCAATTCTGCAGAAGACTACTTATACTTATTCACAACACTTCCAAAAGACATTCGTCAAATTGTGACCGATTTTAAAACCCATGGACTTCAACACAAGATCACATTTGGCGAAAAGGGCACAAACAACAGAGATATTCGTGGACATATTTACCGTTTGGGAATTATTTTACTGATTGGATTTATGACCATGTCTTCCACCATGTTAATGATTGATGAACCACATCCTGATACATTTACCAAGTTTTTCTTCTATTCTACCATTATTACTTCAACGTGGGTATTATTAAGAATGGTTGTGAGGACGAAGTAAGCGCAAATAACGATTACCGACTTTTTAATCATGCAAGCTTTTCAACTTAAATTAGATAGTGTGCGACAGCATTATTTGAATGGCGACATTTCAATAGGCTTTAGACAATTAACCGATTGCGTTTTAGATACGCGGGATTTACAATTCTACAAACAGCTCATTGCCTATACCGAATGGTTCGAATCTGAGGAACAATCAACTTTTGACGTCGTTTCTAAGGCGATTCATCTGATCGATCTTTTGGTCAACTTTCCCATAGAAGAAAAGGTAGTTGAAGCACCATTGCTTGTGGCGGAAAGTTTGGGTAAAACCTATGGCAGAAGAAAATTTCAACTCAAGAATGTATCCTTGAATATTTATCCAGGAGATGTTTGGGGACTTGTTGGTGAAAATGGGAATGGAAAAACGACTCTTTTACGGATTTTAGCAAATGAATTGAGTTTTGACACAGGGAGTCTTTCTGTTCATCTTTCCGATTCATCCATTTCAGATTATGAAATGCGTACGCGCTTGGTTTACATTCCACAACGTACACCGAAATGGTATGGATCACTGAAAAGCAATCTCAAATTTACCGCCACGCATTATGGCATCACTGGGGAAGAAAATGAGTTAATCGTGTTGATGATGATCATCCGTTTTGGCTTGTGGAATTATCGGAATCACCAATGGAATGAATTATCGTCGGGTTACAAAATGCGATTCGAATTAGCACGAACTTTCTTGCGTGCACCAAAAATACTATTGTTGGACGAACCACTAGCAAACTTGGATGTATTGGCGCAACAACTTATTCTTGAAGACTTGAAAAGTCTATCACAGAGCATTTCAAATCCGATCGGAATTATTCTGAGTTCTCAACAATTATTTGAAGTTGAGAAGGTTTCTAACAAAGTCCTTTTCTTGCGTAATGGAGAACCTACTCATCTAGCTGATGCTAATGAACAATCAAACAATGAAACAACCGTCATTGAATGTGATGTAAAAGCAACAAAAGAACAATTATTGGAGGCTTTCAATCAATTACCAGCTTTTGAAATCTCCTATAATGGCGGAATGTATATGCTCTCAATTTCAGCTCCAAATCAAATGTCCACTGTTTTGAAAGCTTTGGCAACATCGCAATTAGAAGTTACCTACGTGCGCGATATTTCTCAATCTACCAGACGCTTATTTATCTAACTCACTCTATCATGAAATTCTTACGAAAATTCGATACGTTTTTACTCGAAAATCACCCAATTTTATGGCGTTCCAAAGTTTTTTACCTATTAGCAGCTGGAACATTGCTCTGGGTGGTTTTTTACTTGGTGGGTTATGGAATTACTGATCTTAATACATTATTGACTTGTTCTATCGATAAACGCTACGAGGATACATACGCTGTTTTATTCCACGCAATTCTTGTGCTCATTATCTTGAGTTTTTGGGCACTTCATTTTTATAAGAAAAACGCGATTCGTCATTATTATCCGCTGAAACGTTTTTACTTACTCAAATTGTTTTTTAGCATTCTAATAGGAATTTTACCGTTAGTTACGATCATTGTACCCTTTCAAGCAGGGGTTCGGGCAAAAGCACGCGATCTCGTTGATCTTAAAACCCTCCAAAAAGAAATCCATACAATTAATCTTGCACTTGCTTTTTTACCAACAAATACTGAGAACTATTCAATTCATAATAAAACCTTTCCTAAACCCTTCCCCGTTTCCGACATGCTCAAATTTCTATCCGATAATACTTGGACAGAAAGTCTACTTTATATCAAAGACTCAACTGGTGACACTACTCGTTACATACCTGCTAATCATCCTGAGAATACTGTTTTAATTGATGATATACCCTATCAATTCCTCCATTCTAAAACCATTAATCCTGAGGATGAATGTTATGGAGAATATTATGAGTTAATCACCCACTTTTATCATCCAGATACTGCATTGAAGTTACATGCTTATGGATTATTGAACTATTCTATTGTAGAATATTCAGATGCTGTAATACCCAATAGAAACTCCTATTCATTGCATTATAATAATGGAAATGAATCGGATTATAAGCAGTATTATGCGCCGATTATTCACCGTTGGGTTCACCAAAAACAACAAGATTCAATTCAATATATTGTTCACGAATTTCAGAAAATTTTGAATAAATACAGTATTAACAATGTATTGAATCCTCAATTAATTGCAGCTATTCATGCGCATTATGATTATCATGGAAACTACCTTTCTTTCGTTAATACGGGTATACGTGACAAAAACGATTATGAGTTTGATTTCTCGGTCAATAGTGAGAATATTATTTCTTATCTAGAGACTGCTGGCAGAGAAAACCCTTTTGCATATAACCAATATTACTTAGATTATCTGATTGGAAACTCAAAAATGGCCTATCAGCATGAAGAAAAGAAAGAATTGAATTTAGCATTCGTTGTCATTGCTATTTCATTATCTCTCCTATTCTTTTTGTTTGATGTAACACCTTTTATTCAATTCCTTATTGCCATACCTACAATGGGCGTTTTGATGATAGCATTAGGTTTGATCTCCGCATTTATCAACTACAACCATAACAATTATTATAATGGCTATTATACTGACCATCTTTATAAGGATGAAGCATATATATTCCTCTTGTTTTCAATCAGTTTTATCTGTTTAATTGTATTTAGTTGGATTACGATTAAGTATACTTATTTCAATAAAAAACTTTCAGGTGTACTCCTAAATATGGGGTGTTTTGTTGCACCTGTCTGGCCCTTTTTAGTCTTATCTACCATTGTTGAATTTAGTAGACATGTGGAATACAATCCTTGTGGTGGAATGCATAAAGTATACAATCAACAATTGCGTGAAACATTGATGGATCCTTATTTACTCGTTAGCGTTTCCTTGCTTGGAGCACTTTGTTATTTCCCACTCATTCGGAAATACTATGCGCGAAAAGAATAAAACAACGAATTGAAAATATTTCAATTAAGTACAGCTTATCATTTCAACAAATAAGCTGTACTTCTACCTCCAGATTGGTCTTTCACCAACACTTCCTTTGTTATTAGATCTTGTAGATCACGCAAAGCTGTGTCGGGTGAACATTTACAGATGGTTGCCCATTTGGTCGAAGTCAGTTTTCCAACAAAGCCATCTAACAAACGATTGACCATGGCTGTTTGTCGTTCGTTCATGGACACCTGTTTGTTGTGTTCCCAAAAACGTGCTTTTTCAATCACAGCTTCCAACTCTAATTCACTTTCATCCAATGCGAGCGATAAACAATTTAAGAACCACAGAACCCAATCAGTGATGTCTAGATCATCTCGCTGTGTGAATTCCAATATTTTGTAGTACCCTTCTCTATCTTTTCGAATTTGCGCTGACATACTGTAATGGCGCTGATTGACAACTTCTGCTTTTGTTAAGAGTAAGTCAGAAATTGCGCGTGCTATACGACCGTTTCCATCATCAAATGGATGAATGGTAAGAAACCACAAATGCGCAATTGCAGCTTTAATAACAGGAGCTAACCGATCCGATGCATTGATCCAATGTAAGAATCGTTCCATTTCACCGGCTACTTTTACTGCTGGTGGTGCTTCAAAATGCACACGATCTCTACCAATTGGGCCAGAAACAACTTGCATTGGACCATTCCGATCATCGCGCCAACTACCTACTTGGATCGAAAACCTTCCTGATTTTCCAGTTGGAAAAAGTGCGCTATGCCATGAAAATAAACGTTCTTGTGTTAATGGTGCATTTCCTTGAGTGGCATCCAAGAGCATTTCCACCAATCCATCAATATTTCTGTCTGAAGGAACCAAACCTGCGATATCCATTCCTAATCGCCGTGCAATGGAGGAGCGTACTTGATCGTTTGCCAACATTTCGCCTTCAATTTCCGAAGACTTAATTAAATCGATGGTCATATTGTGCAAGGTTGAAACTTCCTTTTGCTGAAATCCCAACCAATGCATTTTTCCTGCAAGGACACCTTGTTTACGCGTAACTTGTTCCAATAATTCGCCGACTTGATCGTAGTCTACTTCAAATTCCGGCCACCTGGAATACTGATAGATGTACATATTCTCCGCTTTATATGCGGTGAATATAGTACTTATTCTCCGCATTCACAATTATTCTCCGCATATTTTGCGGATTAAAGCACACTTATTCTCCGCAAAAAGAAGATTATATCCGTAAATTATGCGGTTATTAATGGCAGCATTCTCCGCAAAAAAGTTATCGAATATCTACGAAGAGGATAAATCAACACTAAGACCGTTGCAAAATTCATTAATCGAGGCGCGAATAAAATTCAATACCGCAGTTTACATCTGTAAATGAGGATGTTGAACTTTTTAAGTAACGAAGAGCAAGGGATTCTGCGACGGTCTTATACTTTTTTCAAGCGAAATTTACCATCCTCATCTATCTCCCAATTGATTTCAGGAAAGTCCATTTTGCACAAACGACGAATTTCAGCAAACACTTGTTTGTTTGGATCAATTGTTGGTCCACCTTCGCCGAGTTGTTGAATAGCCGTGATTTCACCTTTCACAAAATCACCTTTTCTGTTGATATACAATTTATAAACTGGAGCAATTCCACTTACACCAGAAAGACTAAATCGTGCATAAGTGGCAAAATTCCCCATTGAATAAGTGATGAATTTTCCTTTATAATGATCAATTCCACGTGTAACGTGAGGTCCGTGTCCCAACACCATATCTGCACCTGCGTCTACAACCATGTGGGCAAATTCATATACATTTCCGCGGTCTTCACCCACAAACAATTCCTTTTGACGTGTCACATTTGTTTTAGATCGACCCTCTGCCCCACCATGAAAAGAAACAATGACAATGTCACACATCGCATCGAGTTCTTTCACAATTTTCTTAGCTCGATCGTACTCATTGAGTTTTAAACAACCCGAATTAGGTGCAAAAGCTGTAAGACCTACAACCAATCCTTTTACATGGAGCGTATCCCAAGGACAAGCTTCCAAACCAGCGTATTTAATTCCCTTTTCTTTTAATACTTTTTGTGTGTTGGTACGACCAGGTTCACCAAAATCGCCCATGTGATTGTTTGCCACAGAAACCATATCAAAACCAGCATCTACTAAATGATCAACCACATATTCAGGTTGACGGAACGCATAACATTTAGACGGATCGCCACATTGTTTCACATCACCACCTGAATTGAGAACCGTTCCTTCTAGATTTCCAAAAGTAATGTCTGCATCACGCAAAATCGCTTTCAACGGATCTAAAATATTTTGTCCATTGGGTGGTAAAAACTCATTTCCTGGGTAATTAGAACCCAACATCATATCACCAACCGCAACAATTGTAATCAAGGAATCATCATCACTTGGCTCTACAACTTTTACGGAAGGAACTTTTACAGAAGCATCTGATTTAAAAAATGATCCACGAAAATAAACACCACCAACAATCAGTGGGATTAAGATTCCTGAAAATAAAAGCGTGTTTCGTGTAGAAGTTTTCATATATCTGTACATGCTCGTGTAATACGGGGGATGCTCCAAAAGGTTGCACCGTGTTTATTTAAACAAAAATACTGCGCTATTCTGTAAATCTTATACTGCATTCCTTAATTTCAATAACTTTGCACCTTCAAATTATAAAACAAAAACCAACAACATGACTGTACAGGAAATACGTGAGCATTTTTTTCAGTTTTTTGCTTCAAAGGGACATCAAATTGTGCCATCCGCGCCAATGGTCGTTAAAAACGATCCAACATTGATGTTTACGAATGCAGGAATGAACCAATTCAAGGATTTTTTCTTGGGGAATGCGGTTCCGAAAAATCCACGTATAGCCAATACCCAGAAATGTTTACGCGTTTCTGGAAAACACAATGACTTGGAAGAAGTAGGTGTTGATACCTACCACCACACCATGTTTGAAATGCTTGGAAATTGGTCTTTTGGCGACTATTTCAAAGAAGAAGCAATTTCTTGGGCATGGGAACTCTTGACAGAAGTCTACAAAATTCCGAAAGACCGTTTGTATGTTACCGTATTTGAAGGTGATGAAACAGATGGTGTTCCAAAGGATCAAGAATCATATGACATTTGGAAACGATTCATAGCTGAAGACCGCATCATTTTAGCATCCAAAAAAGATAATTTCTGGGAAATGGGTGATACAGGACCATGCGGACCTTGTACAGAAATTCATGTCGATAATCGCCCAGCAGCTGAACGTGCTAAAGGTGATGGAAAAGATTACGTAAACAACGATCATCCGCAAGTCATTGAAATTTGGAACAATGTATTCATGCAATTCAATCGAAAAGCAGATAAATCATTGGAAAAATTACCTGCAACGCATGTTGATACTGGAATGGGATTGGAGCGTTTAGCAATGACGTTGCAAGACAAAACATCCAACTACGATATCGATTTATTCCAATCATTGATTCGTCACATTGAAGGTGTTTCAGGAAAAAAATATGGTGAAAACGAACCAACAGATATTGCTTTACGTGTTATTGCAGATCACGTCCGCGCTATTGCGTTCTCTATTTCCGACGGACAATTGCCTTCTAATACTGGGGCAGGTTATGTGATTCGTCGTATTTTAAGAAGAGCAGTACGCTACGGCTACCAAACATTGGGTTTAAAAGAACCGTTTATGGCTGGTTTATCTGGTGTTTTAGCAGATGTGATGGGTGGCGCTTTTAATGAATTGAATACGCAACGTCAATTGATTGAGCAAGTGATTCGTGAAGAAGAATTGAGTTTCTTCCGTACCTTGGAACAAGGTTTAAAACGCATGGACAACTTAATTGAACAAGCGCGAAATGCAGGAACAACAGCATTGAAAAGTTCAGCAGTGTTTGAATTGTACGATACATTTGGTTTTCCATTCGATTTAACTTCATTAATCGCACGTGAAAACGGAATAACAGTTGATGAAAAAGGTTTCAAAGCCGAATTACAACAGCAAAAAGAACGTTCACGTGCAGCAACAGCAATTGAAACTGCTGATTGGGTTGTATTAAATGAGGATGCTGAAGAAGAATTTATTGGTTATGATCACTTAAAAGCGACTGTGTCCATTGTGAAATACCGTAAAGTCTCTCAAAAACAACGTGCGTTCTATCAATTGGTCTTTAACCTCACTCCTTTTTACCCAGAAGGTGGAGGTCAAGTTGGTGATCAAGGAACGATTAAGAATACGCACGAAACAATTACCATTTTCGATACAAAAAAAGAAAACGGACTCATAGTTCATCTTTCTGAAAATTTACCTGAGCACTTAAACGTAGCATTTGAAGCACAAGTCGATGCTGAAAAACGACGATTATCAGCAAGTAATCACTCAGCGACTCACTTGCTACATCATGCATTGAGAACAGTTCTAGGAACGCATGTTGAACAAAAAGGTTCATTGGTAAATCCAGCCTATTTGCGTTTTGACTTTTCACATTTTGCCAAAGTAACGGATGAACAATTAGCACAAGTTGAGGCTATGGTAACAGCAGCAATTCGTGAAAATCAAGTGTTAAATGAACAACGCAATGTTCCAATTGAAGTAGCTACAGAAATGGGCGCAATGGCCTTGTTTGGAGAAAAATACGGTGATACTGTTCGCGTCATCAAATTTGGTGAATCAGTTGAATTGTGCGGCGGAACTCATGTGCAACAAACGGGACAAATTGGCTTGTTTAAATTGCGTTCTGAAGGAGCTGTAGCAGCCGGAATCCGACGAATTGAGGCAATTACCAACCAAGCAGTTGAAGTATATTACGCTGAACAAGAGAACCAATTAAAAACGGTGAATGAATTGTTGCGCAATCCGAAAGATGTCATGAAAGCAGTGGAAGATTTAATCTCCCGCAACAACCAATTGCAAAAACAAGTAGAAGGTTTCAAAAAAGAACAAGCGACACTAGTAAAAGCGACCTTAAAGTCGACTATTCAAACAACAGCTGACTATTCATTCTTAGAAGCTGTGGTTGATTTAGATGCCGGTTCAGTGAAAGATATTTTATTCCAATTAAAAGGTGAAGTAACCAATTTAGTTGCGATTATCGGATCAAAAGAAGACGATAAATGTGCCATTAGTATTCTCATTGACGATGAACTAGTCAACGCTCGAAAATGGCATGCTGGAAATGTTGTTAAAAGTGTTGCTCCACTCATTTTAGGTGGCGGTGGCGGTCAACCTTTCTTCGCAACAGCTGGTGGAAAAGATGCAAATGGATTGGCAAAAGCATTAATTGAAGCAAAAGCATTACTTTCAATCAATTAAATACGATCTATGTTTCAATCCATTCAACGTGTACTGATATTGGCTCCACATCCTGATGATGCAGAGTTTGGTTTAGGTGGAACAATTTCTCGCTTGATGGAATTGGGAAAGGAAATTCACGTAGCAGTGTTTAGCGATTGCGAAAAGTCAACTCCTGCTGGGTTTGAAGCTGGTGTAATTGAGCAAGAATTATACGAAAGTATGGCATTTTTGAAAATTCCAACAGATCGCATTCACATGCACCGATTTGAAGTGCGTGTATTTCCTGAATTTAGACAAGCTATTTTGGAACGAATGGTTGAATTAAAAAAAATCATTCAACCAGACACCGTTTTCTTGCCAAGTTCAAGTGATATGCACCAAGATCACAACACGATCCATTTAGAAGGAATTCGCGCATTTAAACACCAGAATATTTTAGGATATGAAATGCCTTGGAATAATTTCCAATTTAAATCGTATCTATATGTCAATCTAGAAGAACGTCACATAGAACAAAAAATAGGTGCGATTGAAATTTACAAATCACAAGCGCATAGACCTTATAGTGCAAGTGATTTTGTGCGTTCATTGGCTAAGATTAGAGCGATTCAAATCAACACTCAATTTGCTGAATCATTCGAAGTGATCCGTTTTATCCAACATTAACAACTATGGTTGAATTAGGAAACATCTGCGCCTTTCTGATTGAAAATGAAGGTGTTTTATTACAAGAAGGAACGTTTTCCCATACCCATTTGATTAGTGGTCCACGCAATGGAGACGATGCAAATGAGCAGCAGTTTACCTTTTTTAATTTGAAAGCAGGTGATGCAGTTTATGCTAAAATTGCCAACTGTCAAGCTGCATTGATATTGCTGGAAAACAAGCTCGATCATCAGCGAATGATTCTTCCGATTAACGCAACTGTTTTTGTTTGTGAAGATGCTAAAAAAGCCATGATGAATTGTGCTCGTCATTTTTTCCTCCCTGAACCAGCGTCTCTCATTCATCCATCCGCTCATATTTCCCATTCAGCAATTATTGGTCAACATGCAAGCATTGCAGCTGGAGTTGTGATTTCAGACAATGTACTTATTGGCGACAATTGTGTGATTGAACCCAATGTTTACATTCATGCACGTACACAAATTGGGAATCGTGTGCATATCAAAGCCAATACGGTCATCGGTGGTGATGGTTTTGGCTATGTGAAAAATGAAACTGGAGCGTACGACCATGTTCCACATTTTGGAAAAGTGTGTATTGAAGATGATGTTCACATTGGTAGCAATACCTGCATAGATCGTGGTTCTTTGAGTGATACCATCATTAAAAAAGGGGTGAAAATTGATAATTTGGTGCACATTGCCCACAATGTTGAAATCGGAGAAAACACATTGGTCATTGCTTGTTCGATGATTGCTGGAAGTGTACGAATAGGAGAAAATGCTTGGATTGCACCTGCAGCAAGTATTAAAAATGGCATTACGATTGGCGACAATGTAATAGTTGGAATGTCAAGTCTTGTCTTAAAATCTGTTGCAGATGGTTTAACCGTTGCAGGAATTCCCGCTAAAGAATTAGGGAAATAAAATGCAATATGTCTTTCTAATTTCAAATCTGTTTTTATCTTAGGACATCGAAAACAGTTAATCACTTGGTTTTACTAAAAAATCAAACTGACTAAAGGTAGTTCGATGTAATAAACACTTAATAAAACTTACTTATGAAAAAATTATTTTACGTTTTACTTTGTCCAGTTGTAATGAGCCTCGCTTCTTGCAATATGGCTGATGACAAAGATTATGAAAACATGGCCACTGACATTTGTGGATGTGTGAACAAAAACACAACAGGCGTTTCTGAAGGAATGAAAGAAGCTATAGAAAAAGCAGTAAATGAAGGTAAAGATCTTGAAACTGCTATGACAGAGCACATGACGAAAGATTTAACACAAGGTATGAAAGATGCAGAAGCAATGACTCAACTTCAAGTTGGAATTGAATCTTGTATGAAAGACCTTGAGAAAAAATACGAAAGTGTTTATTCAAATGAAACAGAAGAAGAGGTTCAAAATAAATTGATCAAAACATTGGAAACAAATAAAGACTGTGGTTTCACCTACGCGATTTTCAAATTAGGTCAACAAGAAATGGCAAAAGGAAAATAGTCCTTGTCAAATATACATTGAAGAGATCAGCGCAAGTTGGTCTCTTTTTTTGTGTCAAAATTGCCCTTCAATCAGATCGTTAGACTTGAAAAAGTTATCTTTCAATAATTAATTAACAAATCTGAACCCTTTTACAACTCAATTGTAGCATTACTCAAACAATTATTATGAAGCAACTTCATCTTTTATTTCTCTTGATTACTTCTAGTGCTTTCTGCTCGCAAGATGAAATTGGGATAAAAAGTTTGCCACCATTTATGGTGATTTCTTCTGAAAAAGATCCTTCATTAAAAGAGAATGAGGCTGTATTCGAATTTGAATTCATGAATGACGTATTCAAACAAGCGAATGGTACATTTCCAGTCATACAATCATCTTACAATCAAATTTTACACGAAATACAATTGGATTCAAGTGCCATCCACGCTTTAAAAGTGACTCCGGGAAGCTATGTTTTTCAATTTTATGCTGCGTATTTTTTCGATGAAATTTATTCGGATTCTGTACTTATTCAACCTGGTTATCGAACAAAAGTCCAACTTCGTTTTACAGATGCAGAAGAGATGATCATCAGTGATAAACCTGTTATTTACCTGTATCCACCAACAGATTTAGCAATTACCACAACTGTTCAACCAAAAGGAGCGTTTACATTTACTTACCCAGTTTATGAAAATGGTTGGAAAGGAATTGCACATCCAGATGGAAGTATCACCATCAATCAATCAACGTATCCGTATTTATTTTGGGAGGCGAAAAACACCATTTCTTTAGCCACCATTAACTTAAATGAAGGATTTATTGTCACACAAGAACAAACGATTGCTTTTCTGGAAGAACAACTCACAAAAATGGGGCTGAACAATCGTGAAAAAACAGATTTCATTACTTATTGGGGACCACGAATGATCGGAAACGAGCGCAACTTCGTACAATTTTTATTCAATGATGCCTGTAATCAATTTGCTGATTTACAAATAGACCCAGCACCTGAACAACTGTTTCGTGTGTACATGATTTGGTTGCCACTTACAGAAAATCCGTCCATTGTTCCTACACCCCAAGTCATTCAAACGGTTAACCGAGAACAATTTTATGCCATCGAATGGGGAGGATCAGAACTTTTAACACTCAAATTACCATGAAAACAAGTGTCGTATGCTTACTTTTAGTAGTAATTGCTGGATCAACTTTAGCAGCTGAACCAACAAAATCAACGGATAGAAAAAAGCGCGTAATGCCAGAATTTTACGTTTCTGGATCAACTTTAGATAAATCGTTGGATAACAACCATGCTGTTTTCGAATTACAGTTTAGTCAGCTACTGTTGAATGAAATGGAAGTAAATGTATTGCAAAAGCCTCAAATTGAATTGTCTTGCAATGGCGTTATTCGTTTAGTGGAACTCGATTCTACCTTGAAAACAAGTATTATCGTTTCGCCAGGAAAGTACATTTTCCAGTTAGCTGTCGTGAATGGCAGTTACAATGAAATTTTCAGCGATTCTATTTTGATTGAACCACGTCATATCACAACTTGTCGCATTAATTTTAGAGCAGAGGATATGCGTGAAATGTTGTTAAAACCAGTGATTTATGTCTACTCTCCAACAGATCAAGTTGTCAGTTTACAACTTAAACCCAAAGGAGATTTCACATTTACGTATCCTCAGTACACCAATTCAGGTTGGAATGGAATCGCCCACCCTGACGGAAGTTTTACCATAAATGACAAAACCTACCCCTATTTATTTTGGGAAGGAGCGGACAATCAAGTGGATCAATTAGCAGACTATTCCACTGGATTTGTAGTAAAACAAGCAGAAGTAACGACCTTTTTAGAAGAAAAACTCACCCAAATGGGGTTGAACGATAAAGAAAAAACGGATTTCATTACGTTTTGGGGACCACGCATGATTCAAGCAGAACAAGGATTTGTGCAATTCATCTTCAACAAAGAGTATGATCAACTTGCAAGTTTGTCGGTTTCACCTGCGCCACAAGAACTATTCCGAGTGTATATGTTATGGACACCGTTGGAAAACGCAACTGAATTAAATCCGCAACCTCAAGAAATTAAATCAGTTAATCGATCTGGTTTTTATGTAATTGAATGGGGCGGTTCAGAATTAATCTAAATTCCAATACTTTCATCTTATGAATAAACAACGTCTCCTAGTAATGTTGGTTGCACTTCTAGCAGCTTTCTCGTCGCAAGCAAAGGAAAAAAATGATCGGTTGATCATGAGTGAATTTACTATCACAAGTACAGAAATAGCCAGCCATTTGGATGAACACCATGCCCAATTCGAACTGAATTTCACCAATTACCTCAATAGAAGTAGCTCCTTGCCAATGGTTGAACTTTCATGCAACGGTGTTATTGAACGTTTTCAATTGGACAGTACATTAAAAAAGAACATCACTGTTTCTCCAGGGAAATATACCTTTCAGATCATTATGAGTGGTGGTTTTCAGGAAATTATTACCGATTCTATAGCTATTGGTTCTTCAACAAAAATCATGGCAAGTGTCTATTTCATCCCAGATCAACTAACTTACAACGATGAAAAACCAAGACGAAGAGGAAGACGTTGGAGAAGAAGACATCAAGTTAAAAAACCAGTGATCTATTTTTATGCTCCACAAGATCAATCTGTGTCAATAAAATTGGCTCCAAGAGGCGAATTCACTTATACCTATCCCAATTACACGGATGGCTGGAATGGTACCGTTGAAGCAACTGGCGGAATTACGATTGCAGATCAGCATTATCCGTATTTGTTTTGGGAAGGAATGGACAACTCTATAGGTGAACTGGCAAATTACAAAACGGGATTTGTTGTTCAACAAACAGAAGTAACAGCCTTTTTGGAAGACAAACTGACTCAAATGGGCTTAAATGATACAGAAAAAACCGACTTCATTACTTTTTGGGGACCAATCATGTCGCAATCAAAACAAGGGTTTGTTCAGTTTGTTTTCAATGAAGAATACGATCAAGTTGCCAATTTAACCATCACTCCTAAACCTGAAGGAATATTCCGTATTTATATGCTGTGGACTCCTATAGAAAAAGAAGTTGAATTAACTCCAGAACCACAAACAATAGAATCCATTAATCGAACAGGATTTTATGTCATTGAGTGGGGCGGAACAGCATTACCAGCAATTAAAAAACTGAATTTATGAGCAACAAGAGCCGTTTTATTAGTGTCTTCTTTGCAATAATCTCATTTATGAGTTTTGCAATGTGGAGTACGAACGATCTATATAAGTCAACTATTGCTGATCCTATCAAATGGATATCACCAGACTACCGAATTGATAGTAGTAACATCGATCCTGCATTAGATCAGCAACACGCGCTGTTTCAATTGTCTTTTTTACAAAAAGAATTGATTGGATCAAGTATTGAATATTCGTGTAATGGTGTTATTCAAACAATCGTCCTGGATTCGACGCTTAAAACAACTGTTTTGGTGAGCCCCGGAAAGTATCAATTCATGCTTTTTCTCAATGAAGGATACACTGAAATAATCACTGATTCAATTCCAATACTTCCAAGCTTTAAAACGTGTATTTCCATCGTTTTCAGTCCTAAACCACTTGATTTTCAACAAGACTCAGACTATCCTGTTTCTTACAAACCTGTCATTTATACGTATTCACCAACCGATCAAGAAATCAGTATTCAATTAAAACCCAATGGTGGTTTTAGTTTTACGTATCCATCTTACGGCGATGCTGGTTGGAAGGGAATTGCACATTCGGATGGTAGCATGACGGTAAATGGAACACGTTACCCCTATTTGTTTTGGGAAGGTTTGAATAAAAAAGCGGAACAAATGGCTGATTATTCCTCTGGATTTGTGGTTAAAAAAGAGGAAGTAACCACGTTTCTGGAAAATAAACTCACGCAAATGGGGTTGAACGACAAAGAAAAAACAGATTTCATTACGTTTTGGGGACCACGCATGATTCAAGCAGAGCAAGGGTTTGTGCAATTCTTATTCAATGAAGACTACAATCTCGTTGCTGAAATGAACATTTCACCCGCACCAACAGAAATTTTTCGTGTGTATATGATGTGGACACCTTTGGAAAACACAACTGAATTTCATCCGCAACCACAAAAAATAGAAACCGTTGATCGAACAGGTTTTTATGTCATTGAATGGGGCGGATCAGCATTAACCATCAAAAATGAAGTTTCAACAATCCGTTAATTTAAAAGTCATGAACTATTTAAGCATCTTATTGTTTCTGTTCGTATCGAAATCGGTATTGGCAAGTGATGAAGTTGAGCGAATTGGATCTACTTATCAGATAACAAAAACCGTTCGTTCTAAGTATTTAAAAGCCAACCAATCACGCATTCGTTTTACAGCAAAATCGATTCCAGCAAATGGTTCTGGATCCAATCAAATCGTTTATTCCATTGACAATAAAATGGATACAGCGGATTTGAATGTGAATAATGCGTTTTTTATTACGACAACCCCAGGCAACCATGTGTTTCAGTTCTTTTATTCGGAAAGGTATTATGAAATTTATACAGACTCCATTTCCTTCAATGGAGGGTATCAAACGAATATTGATTTGCTCTTCGCTTACGCTAAAAATATGAATATGACTGAAAAACCTGTCATTTACCTCTATCCCGAAACAACTCAATCAGTTCAGGTGAAATTGGCACCCGTTGGACAATTGCAATTCACTTATCCCGAATATGGAACGGGCTGGGATCTTTCAGTAGCACCAAATGGAACAATTACGCACAATGGAAACAATTATCCTTATTTATTCTGGGATGCGAAAACACCTTTTAATCGTTCATCTAATTTCACCCAAGGTTATCTTGTTGATCAATCCAACGTTGTTACCTTTTTAGAAGAACAATTGACGAAAATTGGATTAAACAACGTTGAAAAAACGGATTTCATTACTTATTGGGGACCGCGATTGATTGGAAAAGAACAGGTGTTTATTCAATTCGTCTGGGGAACGAGTGCAGATCAGTTTGGAGAATTAAACATCACACCACAACCTGATCATGTAAATCGATTGTACATTGTTTGGTCGGGAATTGATGCAGCAACAACTATTAAAACACCTTCGCCACAACTACTTCCAACTTTCGATCGTTCAGGATTTGATGTGTTGGAATGGGGAGGCACGGAAATTGCAATGGAAGATTTAATAGAAACGTTAACAACTAAGCTATGAACAAGATTATTTTAGTGCTTTTACTAGCAATATCCTTTACTGGTTTTTCTGCACATATAGCTGAGTCTTTACCTGATTATACGGTGGAATATGTCGCCGATTCAAGTGTTAGTGCCAACAATGGAAAAGTTACGATCAAATGTACTTTTGGTGGTGACTACGAATCCCATACACTAATATACGGTATCAACGGTATTTCAAATAGCATTTCATTGACACCGGAGAATACTTTTTCGTTCAATCAACAGCCAGGAAAATACATCTTTCAATTTTACTATAGTAGCTCTTTTGTTGAAGTTGAAACCGATTCTATTGCTGTTTTAGCTGGGCAAAGCACCATCATTCATGTCTCCTTTCATCCAGCTAGAGAAATGCAATTAATGAAAAAACCTGTCATTTACTTGTATCCAGAAAAAGCAACAGAAGTCTTTGTGCAACTAGAAACCATCGGAAAACTCACCTTTACTTATCCAGAATTGAATACGGGTTGGCACTTAACAGCAAATACGGACGGAACACTCAAAATCGGAGAACAAACCTATCCTTATTTGTTTTGGGAAGCGGAACAAGCTGTAGAAAGTCCTTTTAACACAACTACGGATGGTTTTGTTGTAAGCCGATCAAATGTGATTTCCTTTTTAGAAGAAAAGCTTACCTTGATGGGATTCAATGACCGCGAACGCACTGATTTCATTACCTTCTGGGGACCACAATTAGCAGCAAATGCTTATAATCTTATCCAATTTCAATTCAATGACGTTTGTGATAGCTATGCAACATTAATGATCAGTCCAACACCAGATCATATCAATCGGGTATATATGGTTTGGACAGCTAGTCAAACTGGAGAAAATGATTTAATTCAACCACAAGTATTGCCTGTTTTAGATCGTTCAGGTTTTGATGTGTTGGAATGGGGAGGCGTTCAAGTTGTTTCTACAACAGTTTATTGATCCAATAACCTGAGAGTTCGACTTTAAATTTTGCGGCGGCGTTCCATACTTTAAGCCCAACGTCTTCTTGTGCGTTCTCGACTAGCTAATCGAAATTCACACAATTGAACAATGAGACCCAATCATTAAGCTGTTATTTGAGGATTACCAAAAACAGCGACATCGTTACCTGTAATAGAATCACTGCATAAGATCACCAATCGCTCAACAATATTGCGCAATTCACGAATATTTCCTGTCCAATTGGTTTGTTTCAAAGCTTCCAAAGCATCTTCTGTAAATGATTTACGTGGAATACCGTGTTCAGTGCAAACCATCGTTAAAAAATGTTCAGCAAGTAACGGAATATCTTCTCTACGGTCATTGAGTGAAGGGACATGCAATAAAATCACAGCCAAGCGATGATACAAATCCTCGCGGAATCGACCAGCTTCAATTTCTTTACGTAAATCTTTATTGGTGGCTGCTACAACTCGAGCATCTACTTTGATATCGCGCTCTGCTCCTACTCGTTGAATGACATTTTCTTGCAATGCACGTAGTACTTTTGCTTGTGCGGAAAGACTCATATCACCAATTTCGTCTAAGAACAGCGTTCCACCTGATGCTAATTCGAATTTTCCTTTTTTATCTTTTACGGCAGAAGTAAACGCTCCTTTTTCATGTCCGAACAATTCACTTTCAATCAATTCACCTGGAATAGCAGCACAATTCACTTCTATAAATGGCATCTTTTTTCGGTTACTATAATCGTGTAAGGAGCGAGCTACTAATTCCTTCCCCGTTCCATTTCCGCCAGTAATTAAAACACGTGCATCGGAAGGCGCAACCTTTTCGATCATTTCTTTGATCTTGATAATTCCATCCGTTTCACCAATAATGGAAGAACCTTTAAATCGGCGAACCGTTGTTTTCAACGATTTGGTTTCCTCAACTAGTACCACACGATCTTTGGCATTGCGAATGGTTACCAAAATACGGTTCAAATCCAATGGTTTCTCAATAAAATCGAATGCACCTTTTTTGATAGCCTCTACAGCCGTTTCAATATTCCCATGACCTGAAATCATGATAACTGGTGTTTCGACTTTTGCTTGAATCAAGCCATCCAACACTTCCATACCATCCATTTGTGGCATTTTAATATCACAGAAAATGATGTCGTAGAGTGCATTTTTTGCTTTATCCAATCCATCCAAACCGTTTTCTGCTTCTTCTACTTGAAAGTTTTCAAATTCAAGAATTTCGCGCAGTGCTCTTCGAATTGCTCGTTCGTCATCAATAATCAGAATTTTTGCCATAAAATCAGTGTTTTTACAGGCGAAAGATACTAAAATTCGATCTAGTTACGATGCACTTATTGGCAATTTTAGGAATGAAAACCATGAATACCGATGACTATGAAGCAGAAACTCCATTTGATTATAAAAAGACCGTTGCAAAACCCCTTACTCTTCGTTATTTCAAAAATACAACATCCTCATTTACAAGTGTAAACTGCGGTGTTAAATTTTATTCACGCCTCGATTAATGAATTTTGCAACGGTCTTATTAATTCAATTTCATCCTAAAACTTCCAATTTTCTACAGAATTGGGTTGTACATTTACTGCATGAAATGTTTGATTGTAGAAGATGAGGTTGTTTTGGCCAATAGCATTCAGCTTTATCTGAAACAGCATGACTTTATCTGTGAATTGGCTCATTCCGTGTATGAAGCTGAAGAAAAGATTTCCGAATACCGCTACGACTGCATTTTATTGGATTTAACGCTTCCAGATGGAAATGGTTTGGGAATCATTGAAACCGTTCAACAACAAAAAAGAACAACTGGTATCATTGTTATTTCTGCAAAAGAAAACCTTGCTACTCGCATTGAAGCATTACAACTAGGTGCAGATGATTACCTTACGAAGCCCTTTCATTTATCTGAATTACTCGTTCGTGCACAAGCTTTAATTCGTCGCAAACAATTTCAAGGTCACACGAATGTGCTGTTTCACGAGATCTCGTTCAATTTACTGTCTAAAAGCGTCTTTGTTCATGAACAACAGATTGATTTGACCAAAAAAGAATTTGAGTTACTGGTGTTTTTAATGGGAAATACGGGCAAAGTCGTTTCAAAAGGTGCAATTGCGGAACATTTATCAGGAGATTTGGCAGATTTATTTGACTCGCATGATTTCATATACGCACATATTAAAAACTTGAAAAAGAAATTGACGCTTGCCAATTGTGCAGACTACATTAAAACAGTTTATGGTTTAGGATATAAATGGAGCGATGAGTAGAAAATTACTAACTAAAACATTGCGTTTATACGCTGGATATTCAGCAATTGTGATTGTAATCACCTCCTTACTCTTTTATTTTTTCTTGAAAAATCTCTACCAAGAAGAAGTTCATGAACATTTACATCAGGAGTATATTGCCATGTTACCATCATTAAAAACATTAAGAACAAATGAACTAACACAATGGAATCAGCATAATTCTTCGGTACAACTCATTCGGTCTAAAACTGACAATCGAATCCAACAGACATTCGCGGCGCACTATTTCAATCAAGCAGAGCAGGAATATGTTCCTTACCAAGTTCTTGATTCTCCCATTCCTATTCAAGGTCAATGGTATATTCTTCGGATAAAAGCTAGTTTATTAGAAAATGAAGACTTAATTGAAAGCATTGTATTCGGATTTGCACTATTACTAGTGCTATTACTTGGCGGAATTATCCTCATTACTCAACTCGTTTCAGCTAAATTATGGCGACCATTTTATCACACGATTCGCGGATTAGAACACTATGAAATCAATCAGAATACTGATATTCAATTGATCCCGACAACAGTGGAAGAATTTCAACGATTAAATACTACTGTAAAGCTATTGATTCAAAAAAACAAAGAAATTTTCAATGACCAACGGCAATTTGTTGAAAACGCTGCTCATGAACTGCAAACACCTATTGCGATTTTAAACAGTCAGCTCAATCTTTTAGCTCAAACGAGTGATTTAACGGAAGAGCAAGCTCAATTGATTGATCAAATGGAACGATCCAATCAACGCTTCAATCATCTCAATAAAAACCTATTATTACTTTCCAAGTTAGCATCAGAATCTTCTGAAAAAGAATGGGTCAATTTCAGTCAACTGATCCAACAATATGTTGAATTATTTGAAGATCAATTTGCATTCCACTCCATTACATGTGAAGTGAAAACAACGGTTGATCTCCGTTTATTTGCACATCGGTTTTCGTTGGAATCATTGGTTGAGAATCTGCTTTCAAATGCGCTCAAACACAATGAAACAAATGGAAGAATAACCATTGAACTAACTCAACAACAATGCACAATTAGTAATTCTGGAAACAACAATGCGCTTGACCCATTACTCATTTTTCAACGCTTTCAACGTGCAACATCTTCATCAACTGGAACTGGATTGGGACTAGCAATTGTTGAGAAAATTGTTCATCAACATGACTGGTCAATACACTATTCTTTTCAACATACGCTGCATCATTTTTCAATTCATTTCGAGGAATAAATTTCTTCAATATTTCTACAGAATTGAGCAGTAGATTTGTCTAAAATAAAAACTGAAACTATGAAAAACAACTTATTAATTGTATGCTTCGCTAGTTTATCACTCGTTGCTTGCGCTCAGAAAAACACCAAAAAATCAAGTACACCAGAAGCAGTCAAACAAGCTTTTGCAACAGCACATCCTGATGTGAAAAACGCTCGTTGGGAAAAAGAAGATGCGAATTATGAAGTTGGTTTTACAGTTGACAAAAAAGAACAATCTATTTTATACAACGCAGAAGGAACGGTATTGGAAACTGAAGTAGAAATTTCAATGACCGAATTGCCAATAGTGATTCAGGAATTGATAGTAAAAGATTACCCAAAAGGTCGTATTAAAGAAACTGCAAAAATTACCGATGCAAAAGGAAACGTGAGTTATGAAGTTGAAATGAATGGCACTGATTTACTTTTTGACAATGCAGGGAATAAAATTCACTAATTCGATTTAACAGGTCTGCAATAGTAAGTTCTTCCTTCATAGAATTAGCTATTGCAATCTTACAAACACGAACGTAATCCAGCCACGCATGTACGCCGCCGCGGAGCGGACAGGTATTACAATCTTCATTGAACTGGATATTGCGATTATGCGAAGTCGGATGCAATATTATAATCTTGCTTCATGAAACGGGATATTACAATCTTGTAAACACTGTCGTAATAGTACAATCTTACTCTATTGAACGCAATATTACAATCATCCAAACTCAGACGTAATCCAGCCACGGCGGACACGTATTACAATCTTGCTTCAGAGAACGGGATATTGCGATTTTCCTCCGTTGAACTAGATATTACGATTTTACGAGAAGGGAGGTAAAATCCCAAACTTGCGAATCGTTCTATTGCAATCAGCTTTAACCAAAACAACCTAAGACTCAATCACAACTTCAATGCTCCTTCTTTCAATGAATAAGGTGAAATGACAATTTTTTGGATGTTGAATTTCTCTAAAATCCACTTTGTTTTTAGTGCTGCAATGGGCGCCATTCTTCTACGAATTGGAATGATATAGGGGTGGCGTTCACGTTCTTCAAATGTAGACTGAATGATCCATTCAAGTGTTTCGTCCAGCTCTTTTCGATTGATCTGAATTGGTTCAATTCCAACAGGAAAAGGGACTTCGTGCACCATTTCATAAAAGGTTTCAAAACTTCCTGAAGCACCAACCAATGTTGAACAAGGTTTAAATACATCAAGTTCTGATGATTTCTCTTCGAACCAATACCTTAAAAACTGTTGATCGTCTAAGGTAAAAGGATCAGAAAATTCAAATAATTGCGCAACGCGTGAAACACCGATGTCAAGGCTACAAAACTGCAATTCTTCTCCCTTATGACCTCGGATAAATTCAGTACTTCCACCTCCAATGTCCATAATGAGTGAAGGTTCATTAAAATCATACGACCAACTCACGCCATCATAAATCAATTGGGCTTCTTGTAAACCATCAACACTATCAATTTGGATTCCAAAACGTCGAAAAACCTCGTTTATCAATTCGTTGGAATTGGTCGCGTCACGTACAGCCGAGGTTCCAATTGCTCGGATAGTTTCTACTTGATGAGTAGAGCAAATCTCACTAAACAATTCAAAGGCTTTTAAAGCGCGTTCTAAAGCTTCAGGTGCAATTCTTTTTTCGTTAATTCCACCCATACCAAGTGCAACTCCTTCTTTCGAGTTGTGTACAACGGAAAACCCTGATTCATGTACATCAGCGATGAGTAAATTAAAGGTATTTGTCCCTAAATCAATGACTGCAATGCGCATGTTACTTGATTTTAAGCCATTGAATGATTTGTTTTAGACGAACTGTATGACCGTATTGTAATAGACCATTTTTGTACAGTTTACCAGCAATCGCTAATACAGCTAAGGCACTCATAATTAAGATGAGTATTGAAATAATCAATTGATAACCATCGCCTTCAGGATAACCCATTGCTAATTTCACCATCACCACTACTGGGGAAGTGAATGGAAAGTAATGATAAAATGTTGAAAGCGAACTTTCTGGATTATTGAGTACAAAAAAGCCTGAATACATGGCAAACAACAAGAGTGCAATCAACGGAAGTAGAAATTGTTGTCCATCTGATTCTGAACCGGTAACTGCGCCAAGTGCAGCAAAGAAAGCACCGTAAAACAAGTATCCAAGTGCAAAGAAGACCAAAAAATAGGAGATCATACTGGAAAACTGAATGCGTTCAAATACCAGTTCTACAAATTGATTGTAAGCTTGTGAGGAACCACCATCAGCCACATTAGAAGCGTCATAAATATCCACAAAAAGTGTTTCGCGCATAAAATACAAGCCCAATGAAATGAGTATGAACCATAGTAGGAATTGGATAAAAGCACTCATTCCAACACCTATTATTTTCCCGAGCATCAATGACCTTGGGTGAACTGTTGCTAACAATATTTCGACAATGCGATTGCTTTTTTCGCGAGAAACCGAACGTAAAATGGTCATTCCAAACAGGAAAATAAAAACAAATATGACAGCTCCGAAGAATAAACCAACCCATCCTCCTAAATCACTCGATTCGTCTTTGGGATCGTAGACATTTTTGAAGGACATCAGTAATGGTTGCTTGATCTTGCGAAAATCGGATACAGATAAATCCGTGAATTTAGCAGCTACCAACTCTTCCAATCGACGTTCCACATGATACCGAATATTGATTGATGTTTTCAATGAAGGTTTTTCACGGTAAAAGACAAAACTGATTTTATTCGTGAGCACTTTTTCATTGACTTCAACCAATGCATCATATTTTTGATAACTCGGGTTTTGTGCAAAATCTTCTATCTCAATATAATCAGAAATAAACGAATATTGGAGGGATTTATCTTCACCAGCCATGATCTTGTTTTCCATGATTCCCCGTGCATCAGAAATCAATACATTCCAATTTTGTTGTTCTTTTCCACCGAATGCAAAAAGCAAATAAGTGAGTGAAAGCACAAGCAATGGTCCAACGAATGCCATGATTACAAACGAACGGCTTCCAATGCGCTCACGTAATTCTCTGACTGCAATTATCCAACTGTTTTTCATTTATTTAGCTTTTGACAATGGGTGAATTTCAATAGTTCGTTTGGATTGGCACAACGTTTTTATCCCCAGAAACTGCGTTAATAAACAACTCTTGCATGGAAGGTAATACTTCCCAAGCAGCTTCGATTTTAACTTGTCCTAACAAAACTTGCAGTAAATCTTCGAATTGATTATCGCCCCGCATTTTTACACGCGCAATAAAACGATCATCACCCAAAATTTCTTTGTCGATTAATTCAAATCCCGTCCACAATGCGTTTACAAAACCGATCATTGTACCACGAAATTTAACCGCATATTCGCCATTTTTAGCAGCGTCTTGTAATTCAGAAACGCGACCTTCCATGATTTTTTTCGATTGATGAATCAAAGCCACACGGTCACAAATTTCTTCAACGCTTTGCATATTGTGCGTTGAAATCAAGATCGTTTTACCTTTTGCTTTCATTTCAATGATCTCTTGTTTGATCAATTCAACGTTCACTGGATCAAATCCTGAAAAGGGTTCATCTAAAATCAATAATTCAGGTTCATGTAAAACTGCACAAATGAATTGTACTTTTTGAGCCATTCCTTTTGACAGTTCTTCAATGCGTTTTTTGCGCCACGATTGAATATCAAAACGATCTAGCCAATAATTCACTGCTTGTTTCACATCTGTTTTCGACATACCCCGCAAAGCTCCAAGAAAGTATGCATGTGCTTCAACGGTCATGTTTTTGTACAATCCACGCTCTTCTGGTAAATATCCAATATGAGCCAGGTGTTTTTGTTGCAATAAATCACCTTTGAAGCGAATCGTTCCTGCATCTGCTTCCAAAATGCGGTTGATAATGCGGATCAACGTTGTTTTACCAGCTCCATTTGGTCCGAGTAATCCAAAAACTTCGCCTGCTTTCAACGACAATGAAACCTCATCCAATGCAGCTTTTCGCTGAAAACGTTTGGTAATTTGATGGATTTCGAGCATGAAATAAGAATTTTGATAAAAATAATGAAACTCGTTTGTCAAGTTACATCTAATTGGAAGAATTTATCATTTTCCCAATAATCGGGCTTTCCAATTGGACCAGCGATAGATTTTAGACAAAATGAACACCATTAAAGGGTAACAAACAACCAAGATGATGACCAATCCCCAACCTACAGCTGGCTTTGATGTATCAAGAAGTAATGAATCCGTTTTAAGCGATTGCCACTGGTTACTTAATACCAGTAAACCCATGAAATTATTCGCAGTATGATATCCCCAAGAAAGTTCTATTCCATCATCCATAATGGTCAACAACGCAGCAAAAACACCTGAAAGCATATAAAAAACAATTGCAAACCATCCTAAACTTATTACTTCAGGATTCATTAGGTGCAGTCCTCCGAAAATCAAACCATTGATAATCAGAATAGCGATGCCACGAGATGTAGCTAAACCTGTCCATTTTAAGATAAATCCACGGCAAAACAGTTCTTCGAAACCCGTTTGAAGTGGAACAATGAAGATGCAAATACACAATAGGAGGAAGAAAGAGCTTGAATCGTAGTTCCAAACAATCGATCCCGTGTTTTGCGCTAATTCAATGACCAATAAAATGGCTTGCATTCCGAACCAAAGCCCAAATCCCACAAAAAAGCGTTTCAGATCAAGTTGTTTTCGCGCAGTAAAAAAAGTGAGAATCGGTTTTCTGTGATTGAAGCGAATTGCCAACATCAACATAAAAAAACCTGCTATAAGAGGGAATAATTGATAGGCCAGCACTTCATTATTACTGAAATACCCCATTAATTCTGCCTCAGATAAATCAAGAGCATCTTGTTGTGAAATTCCTTTTGTATAGATGGCTATTTGTAAGGGAATTCCTCCAAATCCTAAAATTCCTGTAATAACAAGAAACAATGTCACTAAATAGCGCCACCATTCGTTTCGTTCAGTTGACGTATTTATGAAGAAATATTTATTCATGGTTCAAAACTAACGAGAATTCGGTTTTGATTGACGAATTATTATTTGTGTGTTTCTGTAGGCACGTGATGCATCACGTGCCTACAGAATCGTATCTATTTTTTAATGAAACATATCTTTCATACGTTGAAAAAATCCTTTTTCTCCTTTGTCAGGAGTTGGTTTAAAGTTTTCACTTTCACGTAATTTTTCCAATACTTCACGTTCTTCTTTGGATACTTTTTTGGGAGTCCACACATGGATATGCACCAATAAATCTCCAGTTCCATATCCTTGCAAAACGGGAAGTCCTTTACCTTTTAGGCGTAGCACTTTTCCACTCTGTGTACCAGGTTCTACTTTTATTTTGGCTTTTCCATTAATGATCGGAATCTCGATTGTTTCGCCTAAAACAGCATCTACAAAGTTTACAAATGCTTCGTAATGTAAGTTTTCTCCATCACGGCGTAAATCTTCATGTTCTTGTTCTTCTATCACAACAATCAAGTCACCTGCAATTCCGTTGAACGGTCCAGCATTTCCTTTTCCAGTAACGCTTAACTGCATTCCTTCTTCAACTCCAGCTGGAATGTCGATTTCAATGACTTCTTCTTGGCGCTTTAATCCTTGACTATCTGCATCAGAAGGTTTTTGATCAATTGTTTTTCCAGCACCTTGACAAGTTGTACAAACAGATTGTGTTTGCATAGCACCTAAAAAAGTCTGTGCTACGCGCGTGATTCGTCCAGAACCATTGCAAGTCGCACAATTTTTGAACGTAACACCGTCGGCATTTACAAGCTTGTTGACTTTGATTTTTTTACGAACGCCATCAGCAATTTCTTCCAATGTCAATTTCATTTTCACGCGGAGATTTGTACCACGCACAACACGCTGACCACCTCTGGAACCTCCGTAACTGCCACCACCGCCGAAAGCACCGCCGAACACATCACCAAACTGCGAAAAGATGTCATCCATATTCATTCCGCCACCACCGAAACCGCCGCCGCCGCCTAAACCAGCATGACCATATTGGTCGTAACGAGCTTTTTTATTGGGGTCAGACAATACTTCATACGCTTCAGCAGCTTCTTTGAATTTATCTTCAGCACTTTTATCATCCGGGTTTTTATCTGGGTGATATTTCAAGGCCATTTTACGATACGCCTTTTTAATTTCCCCTTCATCAGCACTTTTAGAAATGCCTAACACTTCGTAATAATCTCTTTTTTGCATCGCTTTATCTCTATTGCAGCTCACAAATTAAAAAATTGCAGATCGGTTCCCCATGTATCTGCAATTTGTAACCTGCCAATTTTATTTATCTTATTGTCCAACTACTACTTTAGCGTATCGAATCACTTTATCATTGAGGTAATACCCTGGCTCAACATCTTCCATTACTTTGCCCTTTTCTTTATCAGATGGTGCTGGAAGATTGGCAATTGCTTCATGTAATTCTGGATCGAACACTTCACCTTTCGATTGCATTTGTTTCAATCCTTTTGCTTCAAGTGTTGATTTGAATTTTGTGTGAATCAAGTTAAAACCATCACGAATTACTTGAATATCCTCAACTTTATCGTTGTTTGCGATCGCGCGTTCGAAATCATCCAATACAGCAATCATTTCTTTCAAAACACCAGCACTGGCTGTCGCAATCAACTCCAATTTCTCTTTATTCGAACGTTTACGGTAGTTATCAAACTCTGAATACAAACGCAAATACTTGTCATTCAAGGTGGCAATTTGCTCTTCTGCCGAAGCTACAACTGAGTTTTCTGACGAATTGTCAGTCGTTTCATTCGCAGTTTCAGCTTGTTCATTTGCTTCTTGTTGCTCTGTAGTCGCTGATTCATCGTTTATCTGCTCATTTTGCTCTATATCTTCTGCCATAATTGCTTTTATTTTGTTGCTAGTTGACAATAAACTTGCCATGAGTAAAAATGCGACAGGGTGTCAGAAAATGTGACAGATCGTCGATCAATAACCTGAGATTCGCATTAAATTTAAGATTCAGCATTCAGTTTGAAAGGATGACTACCACACAATTTCATTGTCGCAGAAACAAAAATTTAATGCATTATAAACCATGAATAATCATTCGATAATATGACGTAACTTCGCGTTTTCAATTTCAATTATGTTGCGACCGTTTCGTGAAGCAGTTTTGCTCATTCTTTTTTGGATCATTTGTTTCGACTTACAACGCATCTTGTTTTCAATACATCATTGGGGGAAATTGGAATCTGTAGGTTTTGGTGAATGGCTGCTTTCGTTTGTTTATTCATTCCGTCTTGATTTAGCTACCGCATGTGCACTTTCTGCTTTGCCTTTTATTGCACGTTTGATTGGTCATTACAGCAGTTGGAAATGGACTTACCGTATCTTTCGTATCATTTTGATGACCTTATTAGTCATTCTCGTTTGCGTGCAGGCAGGTGAAATTGTTGCCTACACCGAATGGAATCATAAATTAACGTCTCGTGTGTTCATGCACCTTGCAAACCCAGATGAAGTTGCGCGAACAGCTAGTTATGGAATGATCTTTTGGTTTATTTTATATGCAGGTATTCAATTTGCATTTGGTTGGTGGTTAGCAAAAAAATTCTTCCACCGTATTCCATTAAAAAATGGTCAATTTAATTGGAAACAGCTGATTGCTTTTCCCTTGCAACTTGGTATTACACTAGCGTTGATGTTTTTGTTTTTGCGTGGCGGATTGCAACAAATTCCCTTGAATATTGGAGCGGCTGTTTATACCGACAAACCTATCGCAAATGATCTTTCAATTAACTCTTTGTATTTTTTCGGCAAAAGTTACTTGTTATACAACCGCAGTTCCATTGATGAATTGATGCCTAAAGTGGACAAAAAATTGGCTGCAAGAGAAGTGAAATCGTGGTATAATTACCCCAAAGAACACGATCAATTTTTTCTTAAACAAACAAGGCCAAATGTCGTTTTCATAGTCTTAGAAGGTTGGTCTGCTGAAGGAATTGGAACACTTGGTCCAACTAAAGGAGCTACAACTCAATTTGATAAATTGGCGAAAGAAGGGCTTTTATTTACGGACTTTTATTCCACAGGTACGACTTCAGAAATTGGCAACTCAAGTATTTTCAGTGGCAATCCAGCTGTTCCAGAGGTTTCTATTTCCATGCAACCTGAGAAACACCGAAAACTGCATTCCATCAATGAAGATTTTGAAAATTGGGGTTATCATACCAGTTACATTTTTAGTGGCGATTTGAAATACGGAAATATTGGTGGATATTTCATGGATCATGGATTTGATGTAGTGAAGGATGAAAATGATTTCCCATCTGATTTACCGCGAGGAAAACTCAATTTCTACGATCGTGACCTATACAAGTTTTTAATCAAAGAAATCAACTCTCACAAAAAACCGTTTTTACAATGTGCTTTTACAGGTAGCACGCATTCTCCTTATGATCAACCCAAAGGGAAAGGAAAACGTTTTACTGGTGAAGAAGCTGACTTCATGAATTCCATGGTTTATGCTGATGAATGTTTAGGTGAATTTATCCGCAACTGCAAAAAGTACGATTGGTATAAAAACACCTTATTTGTATTTGTCGCAGATCATGGACACGCAACACCAACAACGGTAGATCCAGGAGCAAGTAAATTCTATCACATTCCATTATTATTCTTTGGAGAACCAATCAAAGAGGCTTATCGCGGAAAACGGATGAATGTGGTGGGATCACAATCTGATATTGCTGCAACGCTTCTTACACAAATGAAAGGCGATCCATCGCGGTATCCGTGGAGTAAGGATTTAATGAATCCAAAAGTGCCACAATTTGCTTTTCATTCCATTATTAGAGGATACGGATGGATTACACCAAAGGGAAGTTTAGCGTGGTATATGGAACAAAAAATCAAAGGTGAAGTGACGTACAAACCAGAAGATTTTAAACTCGAATTAAAAAACTGTAACTGGTTTTTATCAAGTATTTATGAAGATTATAAAAATCTTTAACCAATGACAGTAAAACGCATTCATATCCGCACCCTTAATTTAGACGAATTAAAAGCGCATATTATTGGTTTAGGCGAACCTGCTTTTCGTGCCAAACAAGTGTACGAATGGGTATGGAAAAAGCAAGTAACTTCTTTTGAGGAAATGCCCAATATTGGCAAGCAATTGCAAGAAAAACTAACTGAAACGTATTTTTTTGATGGATTAACTGTTGAAGATCAACAAATCAGTACAGATAAAACAATTAAATGTGCTTTTGGTATTGATGGACAAACACAAGTAATTGAAGGTGTATTAATTCCTACCACCTCGCGAATGACAGCTTGTATTTCATCGCAAGTAGGTTGCAGTTTAGCATGTGCTTTCTGTGCAACTGGTCGCTTAAAAATGATGCAAAATCTTTCAGCTGGTGAAATTGTTGACCAAGTACTTTATTTGAAAAATTTGGCCGCTACAAAATACGATACTAGTCTGACCAATATCGTTTATATGGGAATGGGTGAACCATTGCTTAATTACAAGAACGTTGTAAAAAGTACGGAAATACTTACTGATCCGAACGGTTTAGCGATGTCACCAAAGCGCATAACAGTTTCTACGGCTGGTATAGCTAAAATGATTAAAAAACTGGGCGATGACGATGTGAAATTCAATCTTGCGATCTCTTTACACGCTGCCAATGATAAAAAGCGTGATAAAATCATGGAGATCAACGAAACCAATAACTTAGAAGCACTTTCTGAAGCATTGGTCTATTTTCATGAAAAAACAGGATCTCGGATCACATTTGAATACATCATTTTCAAAGACTTTAACGATCAATTAGAAGATGCAAGAGAATTAGCTGAGTTTGCAAAAGCAGTTCCGTGTAAAATCAATATCATTGAATACAATCCAATTGATGGTGGAATCTATCAACAAGCCGATCGCCAAAAAGTAGATGATTTTGCAGCGTTCCTAGAAGAAAAATGCAATCTTATTGTCAATGTTCGGCGAAGTCGTGGGAAAGATATTGATGCAGCTTGCGGACAATTAGCCAATAAAAACAAACTAATTGATAAACGCATCCTGAAAGATTAACGCTCAATTTAGTTCGATAAAACACTTCTTTTTATTCGATAAAACACTTCTTTTTTTTCTATAATGATAAATTAACTGATGTTTCTTGTTTTTTTTATGAATACAAACATCTGATAACCAGTAATTTATTTAATTAAATTAATTCATTAGTTATGAAAAAATGATTTTTTCTTGTTTTTCTAGAAAAATAGTATAACTTAGCAATACTACAACTACATACTATATGACAAATCTACTACATTTTATTTCGTTCGAAAACGTCTTTTAGCTACCGACGTTTTGGAACTTAGGCAATCAGATTTGAATTGCTAAAAAGTTCCCCATTTTTATTCTGAAATCCATAATCTTTCAAAAGATTACTAAAGTTAATATTGTACTGCCACTACAATTAAACATTATTGTAAACTTATTGATCATTATGATTTACGTCGGTTTAAATAATTAAATCAAAAACAGTCAAGCAGTTTTCATGCTTTTAACTGAATGGACGATTTATGCTTTGAAAATCGTATACCTCACTCCATGTTTTAGGACATACTGGCAGCGCTTTGAACAAAAATTACCACATTAAAACACAGCTACACACTTAAAATTTACCATCATGAAACAGTTACTAATTTCAATTATCAGCTTACTTTGTTGTGCCCAACTTTACTGTCAAGTAGATGTTGGAGTAACACTACTCGTAGATCCCACCACACCGATTTGCGGAAATTCAACACAACCCATCACCGTTACCATTTTTAATTATTCAGCTTCCACCATCAATTTTACAGTCAATAACGTGACTGTTAACGTAAGTATTACTGGAGCAAGTATTCAAACTTTTAATTCTCCAGTTATCAATACTGGTTCATTAGCATCTGGAGCTTCAATGAATGTGCTTGTCACACCAACTTGTAACCTGAGTGCGGTTGGAGTACATACCTTCAATGCAGCAACAGTTAATTTCAGTGATGTCAATGCGGCCAACAATGCAATGCCTTTTGTTGATGTTACGGTGACAGATGTTCCAACACCAGCGAATGCAGGATCAGATCAAGTATTCTGTATTCCAAATGGCAATTTATCAGGTAATGTTCCAACAGTTGGTGCTGGAACTTGGACTTTGATTGGTGGCGCAGGAGTTGTCTCTTCACCAGGATCAGCCAATTCAACGATCACCGGATTAGGAGTTGGACCAAATACATTTCGATGGACGATTTCCAATCCACCTTGCCCAGATTCATTTGATGATGTTATCATAACAGGAGAAGCGCTTCCAACAATCACACTCACTTCAGCTTTCGGAACAGATGGACAAACCGTTTGTGAAAATATCGGAATTACACCTATTACTTATTCAATTGGAGGAAGTGCAACAGGGGCAACAATCAGTGGATTGCCATTAGGAGTATCGGGTTCTTATTTTGCAGGAACATTCACCATAAATGGAACTCCTACGACACCTGGTATTTACAACTATACTATTACAACAACAGGTAGCACCTGCTCATCAATAACACAAAATGGTACAATCACAGTTGCGCCAAATGCAACGATTTTATTAACTTCTGGTCTTGGTTCTGATAATCAAACGCTTTGTGAAAACACGTTGCTAACTCCAATCACCTACTCCATTGGCGGCGGTGGAACTGGAGCAAGTGTTGTTGGATTACCAAGTGGTGTAAGTGGATCATATCTGGCAGGGACATTCACAATTAGTGGAACACCAACTACTACAGGTGTTTTTAATTATACAGTTACAACAACTGGAACATGCGTACAAATCATCGCAAATGGAACCATTACAGTAATGCCAGACGCGACCCTTTCATTGAGTTCTGCTCCTGGAACGGATACACAAACCATCTGCGAAAATACATTGATTACCAACATCAAATATGCTATTGGTGGTGGTGGAAGTGGAGGAACAGTTTCTGGTCTTCCAGCTGGACTTTCTGTGTCCTTTACAGCAGGAACATTAACAATTAGCGGATCACCATCTGTAAGCGGTGTTTTTAATTACACGGTTACTACAACTGGAACGTGTACTCAAACAAGTATGGCGGGCACATTAACGGTTAATCCAAACGCAGTAATTTCTCTTTCTTCAGCTGTCGGTACAGATAACCAAACTATTTGTCAGAATACAGTTATAACTCCAATTACATACACTATTAGTGGTGGCGGTACAGGGGCAAGCGTTTCGGGATTACCTATTGGTGTGAACGGATCGTTTGCTTTTGGTACGTTTACAATTTCAGGAACACCTACGATTGCTGGGGTTTATAGCTATACAGTTACAACAAGTGGAACATGTGCACAAGTAATTGCAAATGGAACCATTACAGTTAATGGAGATGCAACTATCTCACTCTCATCTGCTATTGGAACTGACGCTCAAACCGTTTGTGAGAATACAGCCATTACACCCATTACCTATTCAATAAATGGTGGTGGTACAGGGGCAACTGTTTCTGGGTTGCCAATAGGAATCAGCGGATCTTTTTCTGCAGGAACGTTTACTATTAGTGGTTCAACCGCTGCTTTAGGCGTATTTAATTACACGGTCACAACCACAGGAATGTGTGTGCAATCAAACATAAATGGAAGTGTCACAGTTAATCCAAACGCAACAATCAATCTAATGTCAGCACCTGGAACTGATCTCCAAGTTACCTGTATCAACACAGCAATTACGACAATTAGCTATTCAATAGGCGGTGGCGGAACTGGTGCTGTATTTGCAGGATTACCAAGCGGAGTAAGCGGGTCTTATTTCGCTGGAAATGTAACAATTAGTGGTACACCAACAATCGCAGGAGTTTACAACTATACTGTTACGACTACAGGAACATGTGCACAAGTCAGTGCGAATGGAACGATTACAGTTGATCAAGATGCACAAATTGTGCTTTCATCTGCCCTAGGAACAGACGCGCAAAATATATGTGAAAACACGGCGATTACGACAATTACTTATACTATTTCTGGTGGTGGAACTGGAGGAACAGTGGTTGGTTTACCAGCAGGAGTAACAGGTTCTTTTGCAGCGGGAACCTTTACTATTAGTGGTACCCCAACAATTGCAGGCGTATATAATTACACTGTTACAACAACAGGGGTCTGTAATCAAACTAGCACAAATGGAACAATTACTGTTGTTTCAGGTGCCTCAGCAACATTAACATCGGGAATAGGAACCGACGGCCAATCTGTGTGTGAAAACACGGCTATAATAGACATCACGTATGCTATTGGAGGTTCAGCAACTGGAGCATTTGTAAGCGGATTACCCGCAGGAGTTGGTGGCTCGTTTGCTGCTGGTGTATTTACCATATCAGGATCACCAATCGTTTTGGGATTGTTCAATTACACCATTACGACAACCGGTGGAACATGTCCAGCAATTACAGTCAATGGCTTCATCAATTCTACTAATCAAACATTGGCATTGGTTTCACAACCATTTACCAATGATCAAATCATTTGCGAAAACACATCCATCTCCAACATTAAATACCTAACTGGTGGTTCTGCAACTGGAGCAAATGTAATTGGATTACCAACTGGATTAACTACAAGTTATGTAGGAGGTGTTCTCACGATCAGTGGTACACCAACTGAAACAGGGACATTTTTCTTTACTGTTTCTACCACAGGGCCATGCACTCCAACAACTGCAATTGGAAGTATTCAAATAAATCCTATAATCACTGGTAATACAAGTGGTGTCAACACAACAATTTGTGAAAACACATCTACAACACTTACAGGCGGATCAGTTGCTGGAGGAAATGGCAACTACACCTATTTCTGGGAAAGTAGCCCTATTTCTGGTGGCGTTTTCACACCGGCACTAGGAATCAACACAGCAGCCAACTATTTCTTAGACGAAGCCACAAATGTTCTACCAGTTATCTACTTTAAACGTACAGTTGTTTCAGGTGGATGCACGGATACGGCATTAGAAACAATGATTGTACTAGATTCAATGCCACGCGCAATTGGAACAGGAAGCTCAACAATTTGTGCTGAAGAAGTGGCAACAGTAAGTGGAATAACAGGTGGTTGCGGAACAGTTAATTGGAGTACAAGTGGATTTGGCATCTTAACAGGTGGCACAACATTTAATCCAACTTATATTAGTGATCTAGCTGACGAAGGAACTTCAGTGGTTTTAACTTTAACCGTCTTTAGTAACAATACATGCGCTCCAGAGCAAGCTACAACGCAATTTACAATTGAAGTAAATCCACTTCCTGTAGCTATTGCTGGTGGAACTTCCACAATTTGCCCGAACGGTGATGCAGTCACTGTACTCGGAGCAATTGCAGCAAATGGAAATCCAAGTTGGAGTGATGATGGAATGGGCACATTAATAGATAGTTTGAGTTTATTCCCAACTTACACCTCTTCCATGTTGGATGCAGGAGATACTGTGATGCTACAATTAATTGTAAGCAGCACAGCTTCATGCATAGTTCCACAATTCGATACAGCTTATTACAGCGTTATTGTTTCCCCGATTGGAAATACCTTTGTAGACGCTGGAAATGATGTAACCATAAGCGCAGGAAATTCAGTTGATCTAAACGCCGTTGGACCGGCCATTATAAACTGGAATTGGTCGCCAAGCATTGGTTTATCTGATGCAACTGTACCAGATCCTACTGCGAGTCCAACAGCTACTACAACGTATACCTTAACTGGAACAGATGTAAATGGTTGTGTTGCAATTGATTCATTAACAATTTCAGTCGATCTGGATATGAATGTAATCATTGCGAATATCTTGACTCCAAATGCTGATACGAAAAACGATACATGGATCATCGAGAATATTGAATTCTATCCGAATACAGAGGTCATGATTGTGAATCGCGAAGGACAATTGGTGTATGAATCCTCTAATTACGATAATTCATGGGGTGGAACGCATAATGGGAAATTACTTCCAGATGCAACCTACTACTATATTATCAGATTTGAGAATTCTGATAAAACGTTCAAAGGACCTGTTACTATTCTTCATAACTGAATCACTTATTAAAACTAAATAGTATGAAACCAATATATATTCAATTACTCATTTGCTTCTTGTTGACTTCACACAGATCTCAAGCACAGCAATTGCCATTAGGGAGTCATTATTTCATGAACCCATTTATGGTCAATCCAGCATTTACTGGAACTACAGATAACATCAATGTCTTTCTGACACATCGTTCACAGTTCAGTGGAATTTCAGGTTCACCTCAAACAACGTACCTGACATTGGATGCTCCAATTAACATCAAAGGAGTAGGTTTAGGTTTAAAAGCTTATTCTGATGTAACAAGCATTTTAAGTCGGAACGGTGTTTCTGGGAACTATTCGTATTCGCTAAACCTTGGCAACACACACCAATTGACATTTGGTTTGGCAGCTGGAATCATTGATAATACAATTAATTATGATCAAGCCATTGTAAGAGATGTGGATGATCCTTCTATTTTTAATAATCGGGTTCACCGAACTGTGTTTAGTGCTGATTTTGGCGTAGTCTATGGTTGGAAACAACTACAAGTTGGTTTTGCAATTCCCCAATTATTGAGCAATCAATCACGCAACAGAAGCAATGATGGAACAATCAGTTATTTTGATATGCAACAACACTATGTTGGAACAGCAAAATATGTGTTTGAAATCGAGCAAGTAAAAGGCCTCACAGCCTACCCAATGGTACTCGTTCGTGGAGTTGCTGGCGCTCCAGTTCAATATGACATCAACGCTGTAGTTGATTGGAATAAATGGGGTTGGGTTGCTCTTACTTATCGTAGTAATTATGCTGCAGGAATGAGCGTTGGCGTACGTTACAAACAACTCTCAGTGGGTTATTCACACGACTTTGGGGTGAGTAAAATTCGTTCCTATACTGGGGGAACCCATGAATTTTTACTCAGCTATCAATTCGCGAATGAAACCAAGAAAAAATTGGAAGAACATGATCGTGAGTTGGCTGAATTACGCGAACTAACAGCACAAAATGAAGATCAAATCAATCGTATTGAAGACGAGTTAACTGAAATCAGAGAAGAAGAAAACAGGCTTTATCATTCGGTAGAATTAGATCAACAAGAAATCGACTCACTCTATAAGATCATTGCCAATCTGAATCAAGAAAAAAATGATATCGATACGTTTGAAATATCTTCTCAAAACTATAGATCTCATAGTTCATCTGACTTTATTGATGAATATGTAAATCCAATGGAGAATGGATTCTATGTAGTAATTGGTTCCTTTAGTATTAAGGAAAATGCCATTAAGTTTAAAAACGAACAACGATCACTTGGAGTAGAAAATGCAACCATTACACTTCATCAATCCATTAGTATTTACAATGTATATGTATTGTATTCTAATGACTATGACATTGCAGATGAAGAAAGAAAGAAACAAGCCGCTACTTACCCGAATACATGGTTATTAAAATTAGAATAAGAAAAATAGTCCCTCATCCTTAATATTACCTATGACCAAGGATGTAAAAAAAACCGCTTGTATTACCACTACAAGCGGTTTTTGTATTCGAATAATCTGGGTTTTGTAGGGGAAATGATAGCCTAGCAAGGTTATTCACAGAAATAAAAAGAAAATAAGTAAAGATCCTCAGTTTGATTATACGATAGTTTCTTTTCGAAATAGTGAATTCATTTGTTATATGCCGATGTCACATGAAAACTGTTCAGTGAGGTTTTACCAAAATTGGGATACATTGAATGAACAGCAAGTATTATTTAATTAATCTAGGTTTAAAAAAACCTTTTATACAATTCAAATTTCGAATACATATTTGAACATGGTTTTTCATTTGAATTTCTGAACCTGGAAATGCTGGTCCTCCTTCAGTAAAAAAACCTCTAACAGAATCAAATTTTTTCATTTCAGAATAACCAATCTCTTTGTAATTATTTTCAATTTCATTTTCCATTTCTTTGTGCATATACTCAATTACAGCACAATCCAATTCTCTTTTTAATTTATCTTTGAATGGGTCGTTAGCAACATCAACATTTTTAGGTAGGGTTTTTCCTGTTGTTTCAAGTTCTATTTTTAATAGATCATAATAACTACTTAATAAATTAATTGATGAACTATCAAGAAGATCGAGGCAATTATCTAAAGAAATAACGGCTCCAACAACTGCTGCTTTTTTTATTTCACCGCGTTTTTCTCTTTCTTTTGCCCAGTAAAGAGCTCGCAAATAATTGTTTTCCCAAAAATACATTCCATGACCAAGCCAGTCATAAGGCTTTTCACTTTTTTGAACTTTGTTAGGGAAATTGACTAGTTTTTCAGAAACTTCAAGATCACAACCATGAAATCCTAAAAGCAAATTAGGTCTAACTGTGTACATTTTAAGCAGGATTCATTACTCTTTCAAGATTAGGGTAATGTTTATTACTTTGGCCTTTTAAGGGAATAATTCCTACAGATTCTAATAGCTTAATACTTTGTGATTGGCTTTTTTTCTCTTGTTTGAGTTTTTTTGCTAATTCCAATATTAATTCTTGTTGTTTTTTGTCCATGTCATTAAAAAGTATCTGAAATGAATATACAAATTTAATTCTAATTATTTTAAAACTCGAACTTTGTTTTTCACAAAACTTATGACCATTTCGAATGTTTACCTTGGTAATTGCATTAAATTTGTAATCCTATGACGGTAAAAGAAATTTTAGCTCCAATTGAAACAGAAATGCAACTTTTTGAAGTGCGTTTCAAAGAGAGTATGAAATCAAAAGTACCGTTACTTGATAAAATCACACAATACATCATTCGAAGAAAAGGGAAACAAATGCGCCCTATGTTCTTGTTTCTAACAGCCAAAATGTTGGGAGAAATAAATGACAAAACCTACCAATCTGCTTCGTTAGTTGAATTGTTACATACAGCTTCTTTGGTGCACGATGATGTGGTAGACGATGCCAATGAACGACGTGGATTCTTTTCTGTCAATGCACTATGGAAAAATAAAATAGCCGTTTTAGTGGGTGATTTTATGCTCTCACGCGTACTCTTGCATTCGTTGGAAAACGACAATATTCGTGCCTTGCAAATTGTAGCACGTGCTGTTCGTGAGATGAGTGAAGGAGAATTGTTACAAATTGAAAAAGCCCGCCGATTGGATATTACTGAAGAGGTCTATTTCGATGTCATTCGCCAAAAAACAGCTTCTTTAATTGCAACTGTTTGTGAAGCCGCTGCAGCATCAGTCGATCGTGAAGACATGGCTCCACGTTTACGGCAATTTGGCGAATTGGTTGGTTTAGCATTTCAAATCAAAGATGATATTTTCGATTATGGAACTGCAGGAAATATTGGTAAACCAACTGGAAACGATATTCGTGAACGCAAAATAACCCTTCCATTGATTTACGCATTGGAACACAGCGATAAAGCAACACGCAAGGAATTGATGAATATTGTAAAACGTCACAACGAAGAGAAGTTTTACGTCAATAAAGCCATTCAATTGGTGCGCGATGCTGGTGGAATTGAATACTGTCACCAACGCATGATTGAATTAAAAAACCAAGCATTGGATCTGTTGACCGACATTCCCGATTCACCTTCAAAACGTTCTCTAATTGGGTTGGTCGAATATACGATTGATAGAGAGAAATAACTGTGTGCTTTTTACCACATTAGGACACATAGATCACATAGAAAAATAGAAATCAACCGAACGTTATAAAAAATCCACTGTTTTACATTCAAAACAGCATTCGAATTCTATCTAGCCTAGATAAGATCTAACATATTATTAATCAGTTGAATCAGCGATCTAATAAACAGATATATTCTATAATTATAATGCAATTTTAGAAAATTGTATTCTTTTCTTATCCGCTGAAAGATGGCGAACAATAATACTCGTTAAATCATTTTCTAATTGGTAAATACCCTTTGGAGATAAATCAATATTAAATGTTTCCATTGCTTCATTCTTAATAACACTTCCATCATCGCAATTAATTGATACAATACTCAATTTAGAATCATCTATTATGTAGGTAGTAAGTTTGTTAGAATCGAAACTGAAAAATTCCTTTCTTTCACATACGCTAGTAAAAAAAGATTTCGGCAATTCTTTTCTTACTATAGTCTTATGCCAAACAATTTTTCCATTAAAATCAATTTCAAATACTAAGCAACAGTTAATTAGTAATTGCTCGTAATTAACCCTTCCAAAATTCGCAAGTCTATCAAAACAGATTATAAAATTCCCATCATCTTTTTTAAACATTACTATATTAGGATTCTTCAAACTTGGAAAAGTTGCATCATCAGGCAAGGGCATTTTTTTTGATTCCTTGCTTAAGAATTCTTTTGTTTCATTATCAATAATATCACCAGAAGTGAGGAGTTGCTCGTTAAGTTTCACGATTGCACCAGTATCATCCCATTCATATAGGCAATATCCTTGATCATAAATTGGAGGATAACTTTTCCCCTTTTGAATATTTGATAAGAAAAATCCAGAAAAATGATTCGTGAGCGTATCGAAATAGAACTTATATGAATCAAAGATGATATTGTTTTCAAATTTCAAATTTGTATTAGATACCTCTTCTTCCGCATCAATAACAATTTGCATAAAAGATGTTTGAAAAGCAAAACTAGCTTCAGTTATTCTCTTATTAAAATCTGTAAGCGTCAATAATAAGTGTTTCTTATCCGAATTATTTTCGAAATTCTGTAAACCAGATAAGGTAAGTCCGAGTGGAATATCCAGTGGCTTCTTCCATAATAGGTTCGTTTCAAAATCATATTTAACCAGAAAAACTTCACCAGATTCAGAATTTGAACTTAAATCAAGATACCCATCATCTATCCTCATAAAGAAGTTCTTTGTCAAAGGATCATCAAAAAACTTGACTTCACCTTCCAATTCAAAGGATTTAATAGATCGTTTTTGGACTCCAACTTTAAATTTACCCGTATCAAAAGCCATGCTTTTTTTATCGAATTGTACTAGCTCATAAATATAGTCTCCTTTAACATGATGATTTAGAATGATACCTTGGTAACCATCTTCACTCATTTGAATTGAGGGAGATTCACTATATGTATTGTTATTTAGATCAACAACCTGATAATCATGTTTTGTTTTAGAACCATTAATTATCATGGTATATTTTGAGATCCAAAAATCTTCATTTATAAATGCATTTAAGGATGCTTCTCCACGAATTTCCTTACATTCTATTTCTTCAGTTAATTTAATTTGTTGCCCAAGTAGTGGAGAAAAGGTTAAACAAAAAAGTAAACCCAAAATCATTATTTCTTTCATATTATTATGCTTTACAATTATTCTATTTAATATTTCACCGATCCAATAAATCACTTGTTGTATCCACGTTTCGTTTTGGATTTTTTTTCCAAGCCGACTTTAACAAATAATACAATCCGGTAACCGTAAGCGAAGACAACAATATGGTGACTAAAAAAGCGACCCAATACGATCTTTCTACCCGTTGATTAAACGTTGCAAATGTATCTTCGGCTGTTGGTTCTATCATCCTTGAAGCAATAATCGCTACAATGATTCCAAAAATAAAATACGAAACTAAGTACACACCAACTGCTAAAAAAGCATATCCGCCTCTATGTCGCTCGTAATGATAAGCCATGTCTCTAAATGGTCGAATGACGAAAAAAATAGGAATAATAAATAGTAAAAAAGAAAGCATAATGGTGTTGTGTTAGCTATTTGTATTGGGAGTTTAATGGAGAATTACTGATCTAATAAATCACTATTACTAGCAGATTTAGGGTTTTTCTCCCAATTTCTTTTCAGTAAATAGTAAAAAAGCCAAACAGCAAGAACACCCATTCCGATTCCAATCAAATTTATCATTAAAGAAGATTCTTCAAGAATCATTTGAGAACCTGTGGCAACCAAAACTAGCCCTAAAACAACGCCCAATAAAACGTGAGAAGCGAAATAGACAACTATTCCTAAAATTGCGAACCCCCAAGTTGAACGATTGTGCTCATGGGCTAATTGATAAAAATACCTTCCGACGATAAAAAGTGGTAAAAGACCTAGCATGGTTAAATTTTTCTGCAAAACTAACCAAAATACGACAAGTTACGTTCATTGAAGTTAGAAATAGCCCACAATACGGCGAACTTTCCTTATTTTTGAACTTCAAAATCCAATACCCATGAAAAATCAACTACTGTTTGTATTGACAGTAACACTCCTGCTGTTTTCAGCATGTGGAGAAAGTCCAGAAACTGATAAAAAAGCAGCTGAAGAAGTGCTTACCGAGGTGAAAGATGGTATATACACAGAATATTATCCTGGTCGAAAAGGCATTAAATACCGCGGACCACAAGACGCAAATGAATTACGCGACGGTCGCTGGTTTTTCTATTCTGAAGGTGGTGTTGAATTATCCATGACTGAATATTCACATGGAAAAAGAAACGGTGATAGTTTTGTGCGTTACCCGAATGGAATGATGCGTTATTATGGTCGTTATGAAAATGATTTACAAGTAGGTCTTTGGGTTACGTATGATTTAAACGGAAAAGTGGCTCAGGAAAAAGATTACGGAACTCCAGCAACTCCACAACCCTAAAAATAGTGTCTAGAATTCCCCCACATATTATTGATGAAATCATGCAAACTTCCCGAATTGAGGAAGTGATTGGGGAATTCGTAAATCTAAAGCGATCTGGATCAAATCTGAAAGGCATGAGCCCGTTTGTTGACGAGCGAACGCCTTCTTTTATGGTGTCTCCTGCCAAACAAATTTTCAAGTGTTTTTCTTCTGGAAAAGGTGGTTCAGTTGTGACCTTCTTAATGGAAAAAGAACATTTTTCTTACCCAGAAGCATTGCGTTGGTTGGCCGATAAATATGCCATTCAAGTTCCAGAAGATGCGCCACAAACGGCAGAAGAAATTGCTGCCATTACGGAGCGTGAAAGTCTTTACATCATTAATGAATTTGCCAAGGAACACTTCATGCACAATATGCATCAAGTCAACGAAGGGCAAACGCTGGCTTTATCGTATTTCGAAGAGCGTGGATTTCGACCTGATATTATTCAGAAATTTCAACTTGGTTATTGCCTGAATTCTGGTAAAGATTTCACTGAACATGCTTTAGCAAAAGGTTACAAACTGGAATACTTGGAGTCGGTTGGTTTGGTGAAAACAAAAGAAGATCGCCATTTTGATTTCTTCCGAGGTCGGGTGATGTTTCCCATTCATTCCATCTCTGGGAGAGTACTCGGATTTGGTGGTCGTACTTTATTCACGGATAAAAAAGTTGCAAAATACTTCAACTCGCCTGAAAGTATCATTTACAATAAAAGTGAAATCCTTTACGGACTTTACTTTGCAAAAGGCGATATCGTTAAGTTCGACAATTGTTATTTGTGTGAGGGTTACACAGATGTAATCAGTATGCACCAAGCTGGAGTTGCCAATTCGGTTTCTTCTTCTGGAACGTCATTGACCAGTCAGCAAATCAAATTAATCAAACGGTACACACCCAACATTACCATTTTATATGATGGCGATGCAGCTGGAATCAAGGCTTCCTTTCGCGGTATAGATTTGATTTTGGAAGAAGGAATGAATGTGAAAATCGTTTTATTCCCAGATGGTGACGATCCAGATTCCTATTCAAAAAAAGTGAGCTCAGCGGAGTTCTTGGCGTTTATCAAAGAGCATACACAAGATTTCCTGAGTTTCAAAACTTCCATGTTGTTGAAAGAGGGAAAAGCTGATCCAATTCAGCAAGCTGGAATGATTCGCGAGATTGTTCATTCTATTTCGCTTATTCCAGATCAGATTACCCGTTCCATTTATATCAAAGAAGTTGCCAAACAATTTGAGTTGGACGAAGCAATTGTATTGGGGGAATTGAATAAGTTGCGTAAAAACCAACTTGCAAAAGAACACAACGAGCCTACAATAGCAGAAAATCCAGCATTAACGGATACGTTTGTTGTTCAGCAACCACAAATCACCACACCAAAGCCTTTATTTTCCATAGAAGAATATGATTTATTGCGGATTTTGGTCAAATATGGGCAATTTGCCATGGAAACCGAGCACCTCAATGAGCACGGCATTCCAGAACAAGTTGAAGTGAGTGTGGCGGAATTGATTTGCCATGAACTCCAAAAAGATCAACTGTTTTTTACCTATCCTTTGTTCAACAGAATTCATACCTTGATTACAGAAGGATTATCTGAAAAAACGCTTTACAAAACGAGTTATTGGTTAAAAAATAGTGATCAAGAAATCGTACAATTTGTGACAGGAATAGAAACAGACGAACACGAATTGAGTCCTATGTGGCTGAGCAAATACAGTGTTGATACCAATCGTGAAATAGATAAAATCCGTGAAGCTGTAATGGGAAGTATTTATGCTTTTAAATCACTTTCCATTGAAAATCGGATTGCGGAAATCAGGAAAACGTTGGAACAAGTGTCACCAGAAAACATGGAACAAATTGGTGATTTATTATCGGAACAAATCATTTTGGAACGAGTAAAACAATCCATTGCCGTAAAACTTGGACGTATTATTACGCATTAGAATAGAATATGAAAGAAACGCTTTTTACATTCGGTCCTTACAATGTGTGTTTATGGAACATCGTTATTATTTCGGTGGTCATTCTCGTTGCTTTTCTCTCTCGCCGCGTTATTCACCGCTTACTGAAACGTTACCTCACAGGAGCTAATATTCGCATAGAAGGAAAACGGATAACATGGTTGCGTTTATTGAGCCAAAGTGTTTATTTGGTTGGCGGTTATATTGGTTTGTTAAGTTTTCGCATCAATAATCAAGCGGTTTCCTTTCAAGATTTTTTAGACTACAAATTCATCAAATACAAACATTTTAGTTTAGGTTTTGAAAGCATCATTTTTGTGATTGTCATTTTTTTCGGAGCAAAGATTGTCGTGAATTTGATTCAATTGTATTTACAACGCCGATTCCGAAAAGACACCAATTACCAAAAAGGGACAGAATATGTGTACATGCAAGTTGCGAAGTACATTACCTATACCCTAGCATTCATCCTGTGTCTCGGCGCATTGGATGTTGAACCTACCATTTTCTTAGGAGGATCAGCTGCCTTGTTGGTTGGTTTGGGGTTGGGATTACAAGATGTTTTTAAAGACATGTTCTCTGGATTGGTCTTGTTATTTGAAGGTACAATTCGCGTGGGTGATGTGATTGAATTTCACGATGGTAAATCAACAGAATCGATTGTTGCTAAGATTTTGAAAATCAATGTGCGCACCACTCAGATTGAAACACGAGACGGCAATGTATTGATGGTTCCCAATGCTAAATTGACCCAAGAATATGTTGAAAATTGGAGTCATGGCTCTCACCTCTCTCGTTTTCGCATTCCGGTAACAGTTCCTTACAATAGCAACACGCAAATGGTGAGTGATTTGTTGATTCAAGCAGCCATGAGTCATCCTAAAGTAAAAAAATCAGAACCTGTTATGGTGCGGATTCATGATTTTGGTGATCACGGATTAAACATGGAATTGGTGTTTTGGGCAGATCAAAGTTGGGATATCAATAATTACAAATCAGAAATTCGTTTTGAAATTGATCGTTTGTTTCGTCATTACGGCATCAATTTCCCTTATCCACAGAGGGATATTCATGTTTATCAAGGAGGAAAAGGGAAGGAATAGAAGTTGATCTAAAAATGAATATGAATGAAAAAGTCATTAATCATTCTCACACTGTTACTAGTTGTAGGCTTATTAGGCTATTTATTTTTCCAAAATCGATCACACTTCACAACCGAAAAATGGCTTTTCACAGACGGAGTATCTAGAGAAATGGGAAACGCATTCACACGTTATCCAAAACGGGATGCAATAATGAATGATTTGCTCACTCATTACAATTTAAAAAAACGCAATTATCGTGAAATTATTGAATTATTGGGAGAGGCTGATGATTCAATGGAAGACAGCTTGAAAAATGAATACATCCTGATTTACACTATTCTCATTGATTATAAATGGAATATTGATCCACAGCACACCATGGATTTAATCATCATTTTTGATTTAAAGAATGGAGAAATGAACCCAAAAACACCCGTTAAACGATTCTATATAGATGATTATTACGCGAAATAACCACTAATCCTATTCTGCATTGTCATTTATACATTGTTGACTACTTTTGCACCCTATGAAAGCAGAAATCAAACAATTAATTGACGCGATGAGCAAGCGCTTTACATCGCATCCTTGGCATGGAATTGAAATCGGTGAAAAACAACCAGCAATTGTCAATGCCTTTATTGAAATCATTCCATCGGATTCCATCAAATACGAAATACACAAACCTTCTGGTTATATCATGGTGGATCGTCCGCAAAAATTATCCAATCACATGCCGTGTTTGTATGGATTCGTTCCGCAAACCTATTGTGATACCCAAGTAGCTGCCTTTTCGAATGAAAAAACAGGACGTACTGATATTACAGGTGATTTAGATCCATTGGATATTTGTGTGTTGTCAGAACGTACGTTTGCACATGGCAATATTTTGTGTGATGCTAAAGTAATCGGTGGATTCCGCATGTTAGATGGCGGTGAGGCAGATGATAAAATCATTGCAGTTTTAAAAGGCGATCAAGCTTACGGAAACATTGATAACATTGAAGACATGCCGAAATTGGTAATTGACCGTGTTCGTCATTTCTTTTTAACCTATAAAGATTTAGATGGTGGGGCTAAAAATGTAGAGATCACACATGTATATGGTCGTGAAGAAGCATTTGAAGTGATCAAACGTTCACATGCAGATTACCTTGCTAAATTCGGTAATGCAGATGAAAATTTGGCAACGGCATTAGAAGGTCTTTTGAAATAAACTCATTCGCGATGCGGATATAACAATCTACGATTATGAAAAAAACACTCATTTTAGCAGTGACTTGCTTTGCGTTTTTAGGGACCGCAACAGCACAATTGGCTCCACGATTAAGTCCAGCAGCGAAAGTTGAACAAAAAATCGGTTTAACAGATGTTACTGTTAACTATTCCAGACCAAGTAAACGCGATCGTGTAGTTTTTACAGATGTAGTTCCTTTCGGTGAAATATGGCGAACAGGTGCCAACGAAAACACTAAAATCACATTTGGTGATGCGGTTGTATTTGGAAAAGATACATTGAAAGCAGGAACGTATGCTTTATACACAAAACCAGGAAAAGATAGCTGGGATGTGATCTTTTACAGTGACTTCACCAATTGGGGAACACCAGACGAATGGGACGATAAAAAAGTTTCGTTGCGTGTAATGGCAAAACCATCTTCGTTAAAAGAGGCGGTAGAAACATTCACCATTTCATTTGACAATTTAGAAAATGCAAGTGCAACATTGACATTAACTTGGGATAAAACACAGGTTCGTGTACCATTTACCGTTCCAACTGATGCTAAAGTAATGGCGAACATTCAAAAAACAATGGGTGGTCCATCTGCAAATGATTACTTCGGAGCTGCTCAATATTATCAAAGTAACAAACGCGATTTAGACAAAGCATTGGATTGGGCAAACAAAGCAGTTGAATTGAGTCCAGAAGCTTATTGGATTATCCGTTTAAAAGCGATGATTCAAGCGGATTTAGGTGATAAAACTGCTGCTATTGCAACTGCGAAAATTGCATTGGAATTGGCTAAAAAAGAGGACAATCAGGATTACGTGAAGATGTTGAATGCATCGATTGAGGAGTGGGGAAAATAGAAACTGCGGCGGGTACTCGAACTGACAACTAATCGTTGTTTGAAGATTGAAAAGAATATTTAGTCTCGAACTAGCAAAATACTAGTGAATCCCCGTTTCGAAAGAGCGGGGATTTTTAGTTCTTCGTTTTCGCTAAAGCCAACACCACACAAAAAACAGTAGAAACAAATGTAACTGGTGTAAAAATCAGAGTCTCTAGTTGATTCAAGGAAGCAAGATTGCCCAATGTATTCAAGAAAAAAACAACTGCCATTAACCATAGTAATACCGTCAACACTATTTTTGGGAAACGAAATCGCAACCAATGCCTTTTCAAAAAAACGATGACCAAAAAAAGCAAGTTAACAATTAGAGACACGGCTTCAAATTGAACCATTTCAGCATGATTGTTTAGTCTTCCTCCCCAAACTAAGCGAAAGTCAATGATTCCTGTTAAAACGAGCAGGTGAAATACCAGCGATAGGCTGAACAAAATCGCCAAACTAACTCCAGCGATTTTTTGAAAATTCGTGTACTTATTCATGATTGTGAAAATACCAATTAAATCCTACCAAAGTTGTTACCGCCATTCCTGTTCGTTTTCCTTCTGGAATTATGGAATACCCATAATGAGATCGTACTTGAAGATCCATTACAAACCTGCCCTTCTGCAATAATTCATAACCTGTAGCTGCTAAAACGGATGGTCCAAAATGGAATTTACGCTCATCTTCAGCCTTAATATCATAAAAAGCCGGCGCATCGAATGTCAGTCCTACTCCACCCATAATCCACCAACGCTCTGTGATCCAGTGTTGCGCAACAGGAATAATTCCTTCAAAGCCTCGATCACGTTGCCGTCCAACGCCTTTATACGTATAAATACTCCCAGGAAGATAGAGCAAAATAGCTGTTCGTTTGGCAATCATTTTTCCGATTTTAAAATTGGGAAAAGAAATCGATGGTGCTGTTTCTGATGGCAATCCAGAAGTTGATAAATGTACCACAGATGCTCCATCCGCTGTTCTGAAAATCCATCCATTGCGATTCTCTGTAGTTTGTTCTTGAGACCAAAGTTGAGTACTTAGCATCATGAATAGTATTAAAAATCGTTTTTTCATATCTCTTATTTTAGATACGACAAAACTAGGTGGATGTTTTTGGGGAAAAGTTACCTTATGGTAAATAATGGGGTGAACGATTGAGCGTATTAAGTTAAACTTTAAATCAGTCAGTAATCCCGCATTCCTATAGCTATCGGAATACGGAACATATAACGCTGAAATATAGTAAGTTAATACGTTAGTTAGCTATATTTTTCCGCAACCGGCTCAAACTCTGCGTCGTTATACCCAAATACGAAGCAATGTGTTTTTGTGGCGTTCTCAATATGAGTTTCGGTTGTTTCTCCAATAATTCTCGGTAGCGTTGATCGGCCGTTTTTAATAATAAATCAATTTGCTGTTGTTGTTTTTCTACAAACGTAGATTCTGCCGACATCAAAAAGATTGTTTTCCCCATTTCTGTCTCTTTCAGCCGATCAATATTAGCCCTAGAAATTCGGATCATCTCTGAATGTTCAAGTGCCATGGTTTCCAATTCAGAAGGTTGGTGCGTAATCAACGACATGTAATCTGCAAAAAATGCTTCTTCGTACATCAGATCGAGACACACATAATTCGAATCCTTCCAGGCAAAAACGCCTCCACTACCTGATAAAATAAAATAACCGTATTGTTCAGCTTCCCCAGCGCGCTTGATGATTTCATTTTTCTTGAAGGAAATGGGTTCACACAATAGGGCAAATTGTTCCCAAGCAATCAGTGGAGCGTCAAAATAACGATCGAATGAAGATTTTAAACGTTCTGCTACCATTGGATAAATTTAACAAACTCGTCAAACATACAATCCAAAAGCTAACTAACTAACTAACTAACTAACTAACTAACTAACTAACTAACTAACAACTTCCTCAACTGCTTTTGAAACGTTTCTATAAATGTGTGATTGGAAGATATGACGACGAGCAAAACGTTCTGGTGTTGCAGAATTTTTGAATTTCGTATACACATTGTGTTTAACGCCAAAATACTCATAAACACTTCCATCAAAGAAGGTTACTTTGAGCATTAATCCTTTGAAATTAAAATCAGTGATCATAGATGAACCAACAGTTACGGCATGTTGATCTGCGATTAAAGCACGTGTTTCAGGAGCAATACTTACCAAAAAATGGTAGGCATCAATGATCACTTTACTTTTGATTTCCGCTTCTTCTTTCAGCTCATCACCATCTTGAAATTTATCAGGATGCCACTCTTTTACCAGCTTTCGGTAAGTTGTTTTTAATTCTGCCAAACTCGTTTCGGAATCGGCATTAAATAATTTACGGTAATCAACAATGCGTTTCATAATTCTTCTCCTGATTTATGGTCAGTTGAATCTTTTAGTTGAATCAACAAACACGTTCAGACTTGCAGCTCAATCTTGACAAATTAGGTCAAACAAAAACTGCTTAGCGGGCGCAAAGGTACATGAAAAATTAACTTCGATCAAAAACTTCGTTGGATTCGTTGGAATAATCTACTTTTACTGGCAATATCTTGAATTAAAAGCATTGGAAAATCGGATTTTATTCATCACTCCCCCATTTACACAATTAAATACGCCGTATCCTGCAACTGCCTATATCAAAGGTTTTCTCAACACAAAAAACATCCCTTCCACTCAAATTGATCTTGGTATTGAAGTCATTCTTGCCTTGTTTTCCCAAAAAGGGTTAAATGATTTATTCAACGAAATTCAGCAATCAAACAAAGAATTCTCGGAAAATGCTCAACGAATCATCACACTTCATGAGGATTACATTCATTCCATCGATTCAGTTGTGTTATTTCTGCAAGGGAAAAATCCAACATTAGCCCACATCATTTGTCAAGAAGATTTTCTACCTCAAGCCAGTCGGTTTAATCAATTAGAAGAATTGGATTGGGCTTTTGGAATCATGGGAACACAAGATAAAGCAAAACACTTAGCGACGCTTTATTTGGAAGATTTAGCCGATTTAATCGTTGAAACAGTTGACGCTCATTTTGGATTTAGCCGCTATGCTGAAAGGTTGGGAAGATCTGCCAATAGTTTTGATGAAATGTATGATTCATTGCAGGCCGAAATAACCTACATTGATCGCATTACGCTGCGTTTATTGGAAGAGAAAATGAAAGCTGTTCAACCTACTTTTGTTGCATTCTCTGTTCCTTTTCCAGGTAATTTATATGCTGCTTTTCGTTCTGCTCAATTTATCAAAGAACACTATCCACAAGTTAAGACAGCAATGGGTGGTGGTTTCCCGAATACCGAATTGCGTTCCTTATCTGAAAAACGGGTTTTCGAATTCTTTGATTTTATTCCGCTCGATGATGGCGAAGTTCCAATTGAAAATATCCTGGAACACTTAGCTGGAAATCGTGCTCTTCAAGACCTCAAACGCACATTTGCATTGGTAAACGGTGAGGTTGTTTACTGCAATCAATCAACTGATCGCGATTACAAACAAAGCGAAGTTGGCACACCTGATTACAGTGATTTATTACTCGATCGGTATATTTCAGTGATCGAAGTTGTGAATCCCATGCACCGTATGTGGAGCGACGGACGATGGAATAAATTGACCATGGCGCACGGTTGTTATTGGGGGAAATGCACCTTTTGTGATATTTCGCTTGATTACATTAAAATTTACGAACCCATCGCAGCTAAAATTTTATGTGATCGCATGGAAACGTTGATGGAGCAAACGGGACAAAACGGTTTTCACTTTGTAGATGAAGCCGCACCCCCAGCTTTGATGCGCTCACTGGCATTGGAAATTCTGAAACGCAAATTGACTGTTACTTGGTGGACGAATATTCGGTTCGAGAAAAATTTCACCCATGATCTGTGTCAACTACTCAAACAATCAGGTTGTATTGCTGTTTCAGGAGGATTGGAAGTAGCTTCTGACCGATTATTAGAACTCATTGATAAAGGTGTAACGGTTGCACAAGTTGCGAAAGTGACACGCAATTTCACAGAAACAGGAATCATGGTTCACGCTTATTTGATGTACGGTTATCCAACTCAAACCATTCAAGAAACAATTGATTCCTTAGAAATGGTGCGTCAATTATTCGATGCGGGGATCTTACAATCTGGTTTCTGGCATCAATTTGCACTTACAGCTCACAGCCCAGTTGGCTTAAATCCTGAAAAGTACGGTGTATTGAAAAACTCCGAAACCATTGGAACATTTGCCAACAATGACATTTTCTATACTGACAAGACGGGCATTGACCATGATGCATTTAGTTTTGGGTTGAAAAAATCCTTGTACAATTTTATGCACGGAATTGGATTTGATATTCCACTTCATGAATGGTTTGACTTCAAGACACC
>JAYSRF010000259.1:0-19287 GCA_043721195.1 Fluviicola sp.
GGCCAAGTGGTTGGTCAGGAGGTTTAAGCACGTATGATAATGTTTGTTCAGGCACTTTTTTTAGTACGTATGTAACACGATCTGATCTGAAATTAAAAAGAGATATTAAAACGATGAGCAGTGATATACTCGTAGGTTTCATGAAAATCAGACCTGTAACGTACTTTATGAAAGACGAAACAAGTGAAAATCAGGGTTTACAATATGGTTTTATTGCTCAGGAGGTAAGAGAATTATTCCCGAGTATTGTTACACAAACATCCGATTCAACTGGAATAATAGGAATGAATTATCAAGCATTAATTGCTCCAACCATTTATGTATTACAACAACAAGTAGCGCGAATGGATGAAATTCAGGGTCAATTAAATGCATTTGAAATGAAAAAGAATTTAAAATTGACTGAGATGAACAACCTCAAGAAGCTATTAGCGACCCAACCATGGGGTGTTGATTCATTGACTCCTTCTTTAAACCTCACATCAGTACAAGCTATTTCTCAGGAGTTGGAAGTATTAAGACAACAAATCAATCATCGAAAAGAAATACAACAAGAAATTCAATACAGTAAAAATGCCGAAATAGATGTATTGAAGACTGAAATAGAAGAGCTGAAATTGCTATTCTACCAAGCTTATCAAAATAACCCCTTAGTTATTAAATGAAACGAAGGTTGTTACTTAAAATGACACCATCAAAAACACAATAAGAACATCGATAAATAGTTGAGTTATGAAAAAATTACTACTACCTCTTTGCATTTGTCTAGCTCAAGGAGTTATTGCACAAAATGTCGCGATCAATTCAACAGGTGCTTTGCCAGTCACTTCTGCAGCACTTGATGTTGATATGTCTAATAAAGGAATCTTGATTCCTCGGATAGCCCTAACAACTACAACAGCATTTGCTCCTGTAACTGGAACTGCTGTAACATCATTGATGATCTATAATACTGCAACAGCAGGATCTGTCCCAACAAATGTGACTCCAGGCTATTACTATTGGAATGGTACTAGTTGGGTCCGTTTGCTGAATGGCGGTGATGCTTGGACAATAACAGGAAATGCAGGTACAAGCGCTACAACAAATTTCCTTGGCACGACTGATGCCGTTGATTTGGTAATACGAACAAATAATACGGAAAAAATGCGTATTGAGTCAGGTGGAGATGTTGGTATAGGAACCAGTAATCCAGCAGCAAAACTAGATATTGCGGCTGGAGTAACTACCACCAATTCAATTGTAAATGCAATTGGAAGCATCAATGATTTTTTGCAATTCAATATACAAAACACAAGTAATGGAACACAAGCGCAAAGTGGTTATTCGGCTACCGCCAATAACGGAAGTGCAACAACTGGCTTTGCTTGGATGGGAATCAATAATTCTACATTTAATTACCCAACAGCCTATAACATTGGTGTTGCCAATGATGTGAGTTACATTGGAAGTGGACAGGATATGTATATTGCCAATGCGCATAATACCAAATCGATTATTTTTTCTACTGGAAGAGCAGCATCGCCCTACTTCAATGAACGTATGCGTATTACCAATAGTGGCAATGTGGGAATTGGTACAAATGCACCTGCGGCAAAATTGGATATTGCAGCTGGTGTAACAACTGTAAATTCAATTGTAAATACAACAGGAAGCATCGATGATTTCTTGCAATTCAACGTGCAAAACACAAGTACTGGAACGCAATCTCAAAGTGGTTATTCGGCTACGGCCAATAACGGAAGTGCAACAACTGGCTTTGCATGGTTGGGAATTAATAATTCAACATTTAATTTCCCAACTGCTTATAACATTGGTGTTGCCAATGATGTGAGTTACATTGGAAGTGGACAGGATATGTATATTGCCAATGCTAACAACACAAAATCGATCATTTTTTCTACTGGAAAAGCAGCTTCACCCTATTTTAATGAGCGTATGCGGATTACAAATGATGGATTTGTAGGAATTGGTATTGCAGTTCCTACTGCCAAACTAGATGTGACAGGAATCAAATCGTCAGGTCCAGGTACTGGAACTGGAGGGAACAGTGACGCTCCAAGCCAAGTCATCATTCCTGCTGGTAGCAATGGAACGTCGAGAAATAATGATTGGCCAAGTGGCTGGGGGGGAGGTTTAAGCACGTATGATATTGTTGGTGCAGGCACTTTTTTTAGTACGTATGTAACACGATCTGATCTGAAATTAAAAAGAGACATTCAAACGATGAGCAGTGATATACTCGTGAATTTCATGAAAATCAGACCTGTAACATACTTTATGAAAGACGAAACAAGAGAAACTCAGGGTTTACAATATGGTTTTATCGCTCAGGAGGTAAGAGAATTATTCCCTAGTATTGTTACACAAACAACCGATTCAACTGGAATAATTGGAATGAATTATCAAGCATTAATTGCTCCAACCATCTATGTCATGCAAGAACAAATCATGCGAATAGATAAAACGCAAGAACAAATAAATGCTTTGGAAAATAAAAACAGTACTGAAACAGATGAAATTAACACTATGAAGAGCTTTTTAGCCACTCAGCCATGGGCTAAAGACTCAGTAAATGCAGTTCCCTCATCTGAAAAAGCACTACGTGATTTTTATTCGGAATTGGATGCATTAAAACAAGAACTCAAATTACAAGAGAATCTTCAACAGGAAATGCAATATGCTAAGAATGCTGAAATAGATGCATTAAAAATTGAATTGGAAACGCTGAAAATGATGTTTTACAATGCTCAAAAAAACGACTAATTAGTGTCGGGGATTGCTATCCCATTGCAATGGATGCAACTGGAGACCATAGTCATAAAGTCTCAGTTAGTTCTGGCGGAAAAGTAGACTCTCTTTCCGTTGAAGACAACTATCCCTGAATTAAAGTTTTTATCTTCGAAGGTCAATAGTTACAGGTTCTTAACAATTATTTTTATTTTTTTCAAACCCCAAGCAACCTTTTTGTTTTTACATTGGTAACTGATACAAATGCTTTAATAATTGTTGGTTATGAAGAGAGTAGTTGTGTTGGTGTACGCATCAGTGTTTGGAGGAGCACTTTTGATGCAGTCTTGTGAAAAAGACACATTTGAACCAAATGGTGATCCAATTGGAACGGATGAGGGAGATTCTACGTCTACAAATGGAGGTGACAGTACCATCTGGAACGGTGGAGGTGGTAACGGAGGAGATCCTGGTGACTCAACCATTTGGAATGGTGGAGGAGGAGACCCTACAGATTCCATCCCGTTTGGTGGCTAAAGTATGATTTAATTGAACAAAAACGTGTGGTAGCGAAGGAAGTACAAGAACAATTTCAAAAAGGTGATCGAAAAGCATTCGATGCTGTTTATGCTGCTTTTTCTGCGGCAATGTTTGGGGTATGCCTTCGCTACACTCGCTGTGCCGATGATGCGCAAGATGTATTACAAGAGTCATTTATCAGGATTTACAGGAACAGTAGTCAATATTCATTAGACAAACCCCTGGCAGCCTGGATAAAAACGATTACGATCAACTGCGCGTTGACCTACATAAAACAAAACTACAAGTTCCAATTACAGGAAGATGATGCCTATTTTGACGGACAGCTGGACGTGGAAATAGATACGGAAGATCGGGAGAAATTGCGGAAACAATTGTTGCAGATTTTGACCAAGTTACCTGATGGTTATCGTACTGTTTTCAACTTGTTTGTCATTGAAAATTTAACACATAAAGAAATTGCGGAACACCTCGAAATTTCCGAGAGTACAAGCAAAACCCAATATTTCAAAGCAAAGCGTATGATTCAACAATTACTAGAGTCAGAAAAAATACGAGCATGAGAGACGAAAACAACATAGAAGAGTTGTTTCAATCCTCATTTGAGGATTTCGAAATGACGCCTCCAGACTCAGTCAAGAAAGGTATTGATCACGCAATCAATGGCTCTCGTTATAGACGTGTCTGGTGGGTTTCTTTACTTATCGCTTTGATAGGTGGAGGAGCATTGATTGCTTACCTTTATGTTGGATCTGAAACTCCAACACAAGAACAATTGGCGGTGAAATCAGCTACTCATCCAACTGAGACAGCTCAAGACGCATCAAGTTCTACTCATTTGTCTAAGATGGATCAATCATCTTCAACAGAGAACAATTCAACTTTAACGGACAAAAACAGCAATCTTCAAGCAAGTATAGTTGCTGGTTCAGCTTCCAAAGAACAAATTGATGGTGTTGAAAAAAAGAATTCAACACAAAAATCCAATCAAATTGGAAAAGCGAATAAAGAAAAAAAATCGGTTGATGCTAATAAAGCAACAACACTCAGCCATTCAATAAAGTCGAGCAATAAGAAGAAGAAATCAAAAGGTACAACTAAAAAAACGAAGGTAGGTGACTCCTTTTTTCCTTCTACAGACTTCAGTTTAAGTACTGAAAAGAAACAAACAAAAGTTGATGATGGTTCGGTAATCGACCCTCTATTTACAAATGATGTGGCAAGCAAGGAGGACAAGAAGAATCAGATTGTAAATCCATTTTCCAAAACTGATTCAGATTCGCTGGACAAGAAAAAAGAGATCGTTGAATCACCAGAAAAGGAGTTGTTGGCGGAAAAACCAAGTGATTCTTCTGAGACTGAAATTAGTCCAATTGTTAAACCAACCATCTCCAAACCCAATTATTGGATGGCATCGTTGTATGCTGGGCCTCAATTTGGATTAAATAGTAAAGGAAATGATCCATTAAGATCGATCTCTGAGAAAACAGGTTCGCGCTTTTCTGTGGAATTAAACCGCACACTTTTCCGTGGTTATGGTGTAACAACTGGTTTTGGTTATGGCACCAATAGCGAATCCTATCGATTAACGCAATTATCGATCATTGATTCTATTTATATTGGACAGGATAGCACTCCAATTTATGATATGCAATTCCCAGATTCAATCATCGGTTATAATTATTTCAATTCGTATTCTTCAGATACTACAAAAACAGAATCTACCCAATTGAGTCAAGTTCGCACGATTGGTATTCCGCTTTTTGTAACCCGTCAGTTTATGTTCAGTGAAAAATGGGGTTTATTGGTAAATGCTGGAGCAGTCTTTAATTTCTACAAAGTAACACCAGGAACTTCGAACGGATTAGCGGTTCCAACGATCAATGATTTGAGCATCAATGTAGCCGCACGCTTACAGTTGACCTATAAATTTGGAAATTGGATGTTGAGTGCGGGTGTTAATGGTGGTTGGGATATGAAACCAGCATTAATGTATCAAGGATTGGATCGGAAACGGTATTTCTTGACACCACAAATTGGGTTGCATTTTACGTTTTAATGGATATCGGAACGAACTCTTTTTAGATTGTCTTACCCCTACGGTGTAATTAATATCCTATTTAATTTGGTCTACGGTGTTTCGTCCCTACGGGACTATGAACATCCGAAATGATCGTTTCGAAGAACAATTGTTGTAGGTTTTGTGACTGTGCTTCGATGTCCCTACGGGACTGGAATACTGATTGATCTCCGATTCATATCTTCAATTGTTTATTTTGATAATTCAACTGATCACCTGAATGTGTATCGAACACCTTTTTGTATTGTTTTACCCCTACGGGGTAATTTATATCCTATTTAATTTGGTCTACGGTGTTTCGTCCCTACGGGACTATGAACATCCGAAATAATCGTTTCGAAGAACAATTGTTGTTGGTTTTATGACTGCGCTTCGATGTCCCTACGGGACTGGAATACTGATTAATTCCGATTCATTTTGTGAATACGCATAGATGTCCCGTAGGGACGAAATGCTGTATATTTCACCCCCAACAATTCATAAACATCGAATAGCGATTTTCAGGTCGGTTCATGAAAAATATATCGCTCATCGAATGGAACCTCAAATCGATCTAACAATTGTTTGTATTCATTTACGAAGGTTTTTTTCGCATGATGGATTTCCTGTTGTTCAATGTAACGAATAACAATTGGTAATTTATCGGAGCTATGACTAAAAGCGCCATATCCTTCTTGCCATGCAAATTTGGTATGTGTTTTTTTATGCTCATTAATCCATTTTGATGAACTTCCTTTTACATCTTGCATCAATTGTGCTATCGACTGATTGGGATGCATTCCAATGAGAATATGCACATGATCTTCAACGCCGTTAATGGCAATTAATTGATGATTGTGATTATGAATAATTCCTGTCATGTATTTGAATAATTCTTCTTTCCAGGATTTGTGGATTAGGTTTTGCCTGAATTTAACGGCGAAAACGAAATGGATTTTTACGTTGGTAAATGTGTTCCCCATGAGAATAATGCTTGTATGTCTTCTATTGAATATACACGTTATATTTTACATGACAATCTGGTTATCACTTAACTATATTCGTTTTTTTGTCTTACCCCTACGGGGTAATTTATATCATGATTAATTTGGGCTACGGTGTTTCGTCCCTACGGGACTATGAACATCCCAAATGATCGTTTCGAAGAACAATTGTTGTTGGTTTTATGAATACGCATTAACGTCCCGTAGGGACGAAATGCTGTAGAATGTAGAAAAACCAATTTTCGCCCCGTAGGGTCGAGACATTTTAATTCACCCCAACACATCCATTTCAATCCCGTTTTTTTGATCGATTGTTTCGTGGATGGTACGAAATGATCGCCTCGCGCAAGAATCGTTGATCTAAATGCGTATAGATTTCGGTCGTTGTGATGCTTTCATGCCCCAACATTTCCTGAACGGCTCTTAAATTGGCACCACCTTCGATGAGGTGCGTAGCGAAGGAATGACGAAAAGTATGCGGACTAATATTCTTCCGAATGCCAGCCAATGCAGCGTAGTTTTTAATGAGTGTAAAAATCATCACTCTAGTTAATTGTGCACCTCGTCTATTCAGAAATACAAATCCCTCATGTCCACGTTGAATGGGGAGTGAAGGTCGGTTGTGCACTAAGTAACTTCCCACTTCATCAATCACAGTTGGGCTGACAGGAACTAAACGTTCTTTGTTTCCTTTTCCAATGACACGGATAAATCCTTCTTCAAAATAGCAATTTTGCAATTCGAGGTTGACCAATTCACTCACCCGCAGTCCACAGCTGTATAGTGTTTCCAAAATGGCACGATTGCGTTGTCCTTCTGCGGTTCCCAAATCAATGACAGCTGCCATACGATCAATTTCCTCGATTGTTAAGACTTCGGGTAATTTCCGACCTATTTTGGGCATTTCCAATCCTTCGCTCGGGTCATCGGTGCGGAGCTCATCTAAAATGAGGAAATCGAAGAATTGTTTCCAACCGCTAATGATGCGTGCTTGTGAGCGAGGACTCAATCCTAAATCGTATAAAACGGCGACGAAATTCTTTAAATCGGCAGTAGAAACCGCAATTGGGGAGAGGTTTTGAGCAATACAAGCGTCTTTTAATTTATCCACATCTTGTTGATAGGCAAGGATGGAATTTTCCGCCAAACTGCGTTCGATTTTCAAGTAATGAACAAATTGCTTAATATAGCGTTCCCAATCGCGCATGTATGAATGTTTTAATCATTAACGGTCCTAATTTAAATCTTCTTGGAACACGAGAGCCCCAAATTTACGGGAATCAAACATTTTTAGACTATTTAATCACATTACGGACAGATTTCAATGCTACTATTGACTATGTTCAATCCAATGTAGAAGGTGAAATTATCAATGCGCTTCAGGATGCTAAACACGATGGTATTTTGTTGAACGCTGGTGGTTACACCCATACGAGTGTCGCGATTCGTGATTGCATTGCAGGAATTGCAGTTCCCGTGGTGGAGGTACACATCAGTAATTTGGCGCAACGAGAATCATTTCGCCACGATTCATTGATCACTGCTGTTTGTGCGGGTTCTATAATGGGATTTGGCTTGGAAGGATACCGATTGGGAATTCAATCGTTCTTGAACAAACGTTGATTCAATTTTGCTGTAGATTTTACGCCTTGAATAAATTTCGCAAATAAAATACTGCCTTCGTATTTGCCTATTGGTGTCTTTTTTGTCAATGAAGCATACTGTTTGCGTTCTTTTCGAGATGAAGGAAGCAATTGATAAAAGGAAATATGCGCTCTAAAAACGGCCCAAAAATGTGGGAATTGTCCTTTTAATAAAAATCCAATTGCAGCAATTCCATCTAGCCACATGCGTTTTATCATCATCCACGTTAACCAACCTTGGTAGTTTTTGTGGATCATCAACAAACTGTTTCTGAAATTCAAATAGGTTTTTCGCGGTGATTTATAATTCAAGGTTCCGCCACCAACATGGTAAACTGTCGAGGCAGGAATAGCACGGAATCGGTAACCCAGCCGTTGGGATCGCCAACATAAATCGATTTCTTCCATGTGCGCAAAGAAACGTTCATCCAATGCACCAGCTTTCCAATAAATTTCAGATCGAATGAGCATGCAAGCACCCGTTGCCCAAAAAATATCGACAGGAAAATCATATTGTCCCGTATCCGTTTCAATGCTATCAAAAATGCGTCCTCTGCAAAAGGGGAAAAAGTAGTTGTCAATGAATCCACCAGCAGCACCTGCGTGTTCAAAATCATTTTTACGGTGAAAAGACTTGATTTTTGGCTGACATCCCGCTATGGTTGAATCATTCATGGCTTCCAGTAAAGGATCTAACCAACCTTCAGTAACTTCGACATCGCTGTTTAAGAGCAGGTAAAATTCCGCGTCAACTTGTTTTAATGCATCGTTGTATCCTTTTGCAAAACCACCATTTTCCTCATTGATAACAATCTCTACCGTTGGAAAATGATGCTGTACATACTCCACAGAATTGTCTGTCGATGCATTATCAGCGAGGATTACCCGATACGGTTGTGAATAACGCACAACGGTTGGTAAGAATTGTTCGAGAAAGCGTTGTCCATTCCAATTGAGAATAACAATCGCCAGGTCGGGGTGTGTCATGGAATATATTAGCGCGTAAGGTTGTAATCTTGTAAAGCATTTCCACCATATTGAGGTGTAATACCACTTTGCGGGTTATCAATATTTGGGTTCGTAGACGTTCGCATCACAAGTGCTTGCGGCCAACGGTAATTTTGTTGTTCACCAATCATATCTGAATGCAATAAGCGATATCCTTTATTAATTAAATCAGGATTGTAGAATACAAAACGTTTGTTGCTGTACTTTTTGATTTTGTAATAATGCCAGATTTCATAAGGGTATTCAGCGGGTGAAGTCTCACGCGAAATAATATTGTTGGGTGGCCCGTATTGCAAGAAAACCCTTCCGCGATCTGTTTCAAAGCCACTTTGGAAATTGTTCCCGTATTGTTTTTCGACCATTTGAACCTGGTCTTTGTAGTTCTTCCAAGCCGTTGAAGCGTTTACTCCAGCGGTTTGTACCCAAAACTGTTGAATGTGTTTACGGGCAACCTCCTTGTTTCCAGATTTAATATTGATGAGAATGTTTCTCGCTTCCGCAGGTCGGGAAATGGGAATTAAACTCGCTAAATAATAGGCAATTGAATCATCCGTAATAGAGGCTTGAAATTCAGGATCCAACACAATATCATCGATGTTTTCTGAAATCTCAAATTCATTGATGCGTTCGAAATAATAGGAACTAGCGTTTCCTTGCGTTTTATTGTAGCGGTCCAAAATAGCTAATTCTAGCCGGTACGAACCAGATGGCAAGGTTGAAATATCAAGGTTTCGAATCACAGGTACAATTTCGGCTGATTTTAATTTTGTCAAGCGTGTAAATTCGGGGATTTCAGCATTATCCAGTGTAGAAACAATGCGTTGACGCAAAGCAAATGCAGAATCATTGAGTAATTGTGTGTTGTACAATTCAACGTAGTAGGGAAGTGCTGTTAAATCCGTTGGGTAAAAATTGGAAATCCGTGGAATGATATCATACCCACTTTTGGAAAAAACAGTAGGTTGTGTCGTTTGAAAGGCGACTTCGGCAATTAACACATCTGAAACACTGGTTTTATTGGCGTATACAGGAACTTCCAATTCAATTTGCCCTGTCATAGGATCTGAATTCCCAACGAGGTCTTGCAAAGAAAGGTGAATGGTATAGGTTCCTGGGTTTAATTGAAAACGTACAATGTCGAAAAAATCTTCAATAATGGAATCGCGCATAATTGGACTTTCCAACACGTATCCATCAGAAGCAATGGTATCATTGGATGAATTAACGGCGTTGACGATAATGGCGACTTTTGTTTGCAAGCCCGTTTCTACAGCAGTATAATGTAAAGTATAGCCCACAAATTGAAATTGGATTTCAGCATACGTGCCAATCTCGGGGGAAAAATACGTTTTTTGATCAATGTACGCTTTCAGTTTATTAACCTGACCAAAAGCACTACTTGATAGCGCAAAAACGAACAAAAAAAGTTGAAACAATCGACTCATACGGCAAATTTCTGTGTTAAAGATAGTGATTATCGCCCATCATGCTGTTCAATTGCCTCATGAATTAACTTAAGATTGATTGAAGTGTGTTGATTTTCAATTAACAAGTAATTAATACAGATTTTTTTTTGCGAACTGCTTGCTAGAATTGAAAGTATTACTACTTTTGTCGCGGAGAATTGGCAGAGTGGTCGATTGCGGCAGTCTTGAAAACTGTTGTACCGCAAGGTACCGTAGGTTCGAATCCTACATTCTCCGCCAAAAGAAAAGCCCAGGCAGATTTGTCAGGGCTTTTTCTTTTTACTTCAATACTCATGCTCTCACTTCAATACTCATGCTCTCACTCACGCTTTTGGATCAAAAAAACAATGTCAGAAAAAAATAAATTCAACTGTAGTTCTTGCGGGCAGAGTCACGCAGGATGGCCTGCATTAACCTATATTTCACCTGATAATTATAATTGTTTATCAGAAAACGACAAAAATAGTATTGGTTATCTTGATTACGATTTTTGTGTAATAACACATAGCGAACAGGTTGATAGATTCATTCGTTGCACGTTAACTCAAAAAGTAAATGACAATTGTCAAGATTTAATTTATGGTCTTTGGGTTTCATTGAGCGAAAAAAGCTTTTTGAATTATAAAGAACATTTCAAAAAAGAAGGTGGAGAAAGTGGCTATTTTGGCTGGCTTAGTAATGATATACAAGAGTATGAATTTTTAGTTAACATCCCAATGGATGTAATTACTGGAATAAACGGATACAGACCAGAATTAATTCCACATGAAGGTTTTGATCATCCGTTTGTAAGAGATTATTATAATGGAATTTCTAAAGACGAAGCTGAAAGAAGAATTGCTAATATGTTAGATGGCGTTAGCAAAATTGAAGCTGAAACTAGAGAAACTGAAAAAAAGAAGTGGTGGAAAATCTGGAAGTAAATTGATTCCAGTAAGAAGTGACGTTGAATAATTACATAAACCTGTGAAGGCAGAAAAAATCAAGCATAAATTTGGGTTAATCTACCCACAATGACTCCCACTTCGCTAAAAGAACTATTTTAGTTACCTAAAACTCAATCATTCCTACATTGAAAAAATCCATTTTCCTTTTATCGTTGATGTTTATCCTCTTCGCTTGCAATTCTGAGAATGATCCAGGAAGAATTTATGCATTAGACATATTGCAGAGTGCTACACTTGAACAATATGCAGCTGGTGAAGGGCGATTCATGGAAATGAAGGAAAAGGTTGAAGATAAATCAGGTTCTGAAGAATATCTTTTTAAAATACGTCAGCTCTACCAGTATTGCAATGATATAGATAGTATTACGGGTGTTCATTTAACCTTGATCGAAAAAATGAAACGCGATATGTTCACCTCTTTCGGTGAGGAGCTTTCCGTAAAAAAGGAACATTCCATTCTACAATACGATTTTGGACATGAAAATGCATCCAGACCGATCAATTACATGTTTTCGAATGTTAAACATACTGGTGGAAGTGCTATTTTGACTGGGGAAAATGTGAAACTCGTTATTTCGATGTTCAAGGAATATAGAAAAGAAGTGTGTACACTCCTTGAAGCATCCAATTTTGTTGATGGAAATTCAAAACCCTATTTCTTCAAAGATCCCATGATCACGCAATTTAAAGATGATGCCGATTTTTATAGGCAATATGAAAAAGGAATCCAGCAATCAAACATTACACCTGATGACGCTGAAACGATCAAAACGATTTATAAACTATTATCCAAAACGGATGAACAATGGGCTGTTATTCTAACCGATAAGAGTTCTTGGATCGATGCGGTGAGTGTGCTTTTGTCAATTGAAAACACGCTGTTAACAGTTAGAGCATTGGCCTTTGATTTATTGCGAAGCAGGGGAGGAGGTTGTGGAGAATTTGGCTTTACGCAGATTCTTCCAATAGTTTATGGTCCGAATGCTGCAATTGCTGGAGATACTGTTCAATTGAAAATCATGATGGCTGCCTATAATGAATACGCAAACACGTCATTTGAAATCTATGGAGGCGGAAAACTGGTGAAGGTTGAAAAAGGAATCGGTTACTTTAATGTGGTTGTTCCAAAGGCACAGGAAATTGGTTTACGCGGAAACATAACACTGACGAATAAATCGGGTGTTCCGAGAACCCAGGAATGGTCGCATAAGATTAAGGTGTTGCAGAGGAAGTGATGTGATTTTAGGTGGATTTCTTTGTGTAGGTAAATTGTAGTTTTTTTTGATTGGATGAAGCGGTTTTTTTAGCGTTGATCAAACGTAGAATTAAAATTGAATCCTAAAACTCAGATGTAATTCATTCGAAGTTAAAGTTTTAAGCGTTAGGTATTTGTTACAACTTTTATATGTATTATTGTAATAACACTATAGACGGATCACATTCACGAAACCGCAAGATGATTTTAATGGAAAAACAAAAAATTGAATTAGAATGAACAATTCGATTCTAGTAGTTTGTGAGTAAGTGATTGCTTCGTTTATTTTTAGGTGGATAATGATTAAAAAATAACCTTTAAAATTTAAAAAATGAAAAAAGTAATTTATTTATTAATGCTAAATGTAGCTTTATTAACATTTAGTTCGTTTGAAAAACCGTATGCTTTTGAAAGCTCGTTTTCAGTTTTACAATCATCTTGTGATGCTAATCAAAATTTAGAGGAAACTTGTAGAACTTTTATTGGAAAGTGTAGAAAAGGGAGTATTAATTCCGAATTTCCTGGTCAATTTTACGATGTGAAAATTAAAGTTGTAAAAAATGGAACCTCAGCTGAGCACAAAAAAGCTTGGAAACTATTAAATGATAACAGATTTAAAAAGTGAAAAAATATTTTGGAATTGTTCTATTAAGAACTGAAAATTTAACGAGTCATAAAATCAGTTATGATGAAACATATCTTTCTATAAAAGCATTAAATACTAAAGATGCGGAAAATATTTTAGAGGAGTATGCTGTGTCTTGTGAAACTTCCTATAAAAATCAAGATGACGAATTAATCGTTATAAAGGTTGAAAAAATCATAGACGTAAATGAATACCTAAGAGAAGAATCAGAGGAAAGATTTTTTGAAATTTATTCGAGAAATTTTGATGACATAGAAGCCTATTCTAAGTTTGAGAAATTATACAAAAAATAAAATAGCAGCCAATATTACATTTGCGTAAAAAAACGCAATAGCCGGGGTGGGTAAATCAAGTTTTCTTGTAAAAGTCCCACCCATTGGTTGCTTTAAGCAGTCTATAAATCATTCTCTTGTCCACTATTCAATTCTAACAAAAGTTGAATGTTTCTATGTCGCAATGCACCAAACTAACATAACAACCCTCATTACAACGCAAAACAATAAACGAACTGTTCAACTAATCCTGACTTGGCCTGCCTTCCTGTTTGGATTAACACTGGTGATTTTCATGCTTCTGAAATAAAATTTGGGCATTAATTTACCTCTCCGCACTCCACGGTATCTGCTCCACGTGTTGCAGCAATACCTCCGCACTCCGCAGAATCTTCTCCGCACTCCACTGAATTTGCTACGCACTCCGAGTAATCTTCTCCGAACTAATCGTAATTCGCTCCGTGCTGTACAGAATTCGCTCCGCACTCCACTGAATTTGCTCCGCACTCCACTGAATCTGCTCCGCACTCAACGGGATTTGCTCCAGACTCCACAGAATCTGCTCCGTACTCAACGGGATTTGCTCCGCGCTCCACTGAATCTGCTCCGCACTCCGCTGAATTCGCTCCGCACGCCGCTTGACTGTGATTGATCCACTGCAGATCACTCAATTTCAACCGCCAATCACGCGATAAACGCATGACCTAACTCACTAACTAATTGTTTTTGATGTTTTTAACACAATACACACATACAAAGCACGGCTTCATCTGCGTTATGTGTGGTATAACCGGTCTTCCGAATCAGTTTTCACCATCCGGGCGACCATAAATCAACAATAGCATGAATAACAGAGGTAATAACAGATTAAAGATGTACAAAGCCGTACAATCGGTTTGTGGATCCAATGAAGAAGTATGGAACGGGGTTCCAGCTTTTGTAACTGCTTACGACCGTTTCACCACTAAAGTAAACGAGTTGGAGCAATTGGTTTTTGTGCAAGTAAACGGCACAGTGGGGGTGAAAAAGGTGAAAGACAGAGAGCGCGAAAAAACAGCAGATTTGGCACACAAAATCGCCAGTGCGCTACGTGTGTGGGCTGCAGATTCGGAAAACACCTTATTAGAAGAACAATTAAATTTTGCCCATTCAGATCTCTACCACAAAGGTAGCGCAACAACACAACACCTCTTGGGCAGAGTCAGAGATGCTGCCATAGCAAACGCCAACGATTTAATTGCTTATGGCATCACACAACCCCATATCGATGAATTGGTAACGCAAGTTGATCAACTTTCCATTACGTTTGGTTCTACCCGCAATGCCATTGTAGACCGCGGTAAAAACACCAAACTGATCGAAGAAGTCATCCATGAAATAGACCTGCTCCTTCGGTCGAAAATCGATCATTTAGTGGAAGTCCTCAAAGACGAGCACCACGATTTCGCCATCAGTTACGGCAAAGCCCGTGAAGTGGTCGATCAGCATGGTAAAAAACACAAACCGGGAAATGAAGAGCTTCCCAAAACGGAATAAGTGAAGAGGTATGAAACGATCCCCCATAATGGTGAGTGGGGGATTGGTTGTTACAGGAAAATCAGCGGTTTAGTTTAATCCTCAACGGGTTTTACATCGTGTTCGCGCAAATAAGATACAATGCGTTCTGTTTCATTTGTTGGGACATAATCAAGCCTACCATTCGTGCGCACCTGTTGCCAGATTTCATGCTGTCTGGTAGCGTTATCAGGTTCATCGCCAATGATATAACATGTTGCGTACCGTTCTTCCATTGCGGAACTCAACACAACATTCATGTATTTACTGATACTATTCTCTAGTGCTTGTAGTGATTGCCCAAAATCGATTGCCTGACCAGCAACATACACGGCGTTTTTACCGAATAAATCGACCGTTACTGGAACAATCAAATTGGGAAGATACGTTTGTGTGACTTTAAAATGCGTATTCGTATACCCAGAAACCTCCGTGTAAAGTTGTTGACGAAACAACTGTATTGATCGCTCTGGTTTCAATGCAGCGTGAAACAATTCTCCTGAGAAGATGAATTTGCGAAAAAGTTGCTGAAAAACACCCTCATCTAATGAAACAGTTACGTTTACAGGCACCGAAAATTGCACAAGATTGTTGGCGTAGCGGCTCAGGTAAGACACATACTCTTCTGACACGATCGGACTGGGCGATGCTGGAAAAAGTTCCTGTTCAGCGGATGATTCAACCGCTTTTTGAAGAGATTGAAGAGCTGTTAGCGCCATTTTTTTTGCACTAGGCGAAAGTAATTTACCGATGATGTGTAATTTTTCTTCCGAATAATGAAAACGGACTGTATTACCGCTAATACACAACAAACCTATCCCCAATTGTTCACCAAAGGAAACTTGTGTTGCGACTGATATGATTGAGTATACGGTTCTCATGTGATACGAAGACTTGAACGAATAAACGAAAGATAATTGGTTTTTGTTTCATGAATCCAATTTGGATGCACTAAATTGTCACGCAAGCAATGAATATAATTCATCGGAATGTGCCAATCTGTAGGAAGTAATGCTACTTTTTCATGAAGCTGTTCTATAAATGCCTTTACACAAAGATAATATTCTTGAAAGAGTTGTTCAACTTCTGCAATGTTTTTAACTTTTCCTGAAAGGACAGCTCGAAAGAAATCACTGGCCATAAGTGTTGAAAAATAATCTTCGCTGAATAGCTGGCGATCAACACTAAAACTCCGACCATTCAGCATATTCTCATGGTCAATGGGAACAATGAAGTATCCTGCTTCGGTCGATTTTAACAGAAGGTTGTAATTACTTTGATGTCGATCATCATTGGCAAGTAACAAATCGAGGAAAGCAATTTTTAGTAAGTCAGTGCCATTTCGAATGCGCCTCAGGTCTTTTTTATCCAATGGAAAATGCGTCACTTCAATGGTGTCTGAAAGCTGAAGCGTGGCAAAACAAGTGGTGCTTTTAAAGAATGCAGGCTGACATTCGGTTCTGGGAAGAATGTGTTCTTCCAAAACAGAGACACCACAATAAGGAGCCGTTTGTACACCTAATTCATTGAGCAATTGCCAAGCCAACCACTCGCAAAATAACGCGTAGGCAGGTCGTCGCCCGTGATTGTGTTTGCAGACATAATGTTCAAAATCTTCACATAAAACGAGCACTGGTTTCTGATTGGTTTCAAAAACCTTCGTAATTGCCGTGATAGATTGCAGGTATCGCATACGTATTTAACCAAAAGGTAGAACAAGATAGTGAAAAGTTGTTGTTCGTGTAAGCACATATAAAGCAAAAAATGCGTGTTCGTTATTCATTTCAACTTTTATATGTATTATTGGTGTAACAGTTAGGCGATACAGAGATCACATTCACGAAGGATTCTATGATTTTTTTTTTAAAATAGCACGAAATGTTTTTATGGGTTAGCCATCTCAAAATGGGTTGGTAAGCGAAGTGAAATGGCGGTTTGGATCTCTTATATATAAGTTACATGCAATAAGAAATATGATAGGAAAGCAAATTAAAAAGCTACAGGCAGAATTGACAGAGGTAGCGGAAAAGAACAAAGAGATTTTGGAGGAACTGAAAACTGAAATTCAAAATCTCATAGATGCTTCTGCTCCATTTGGTAAAAACTGGATAGGTGAATGGGGCGCAGATTCATATAATTATTACAACAACTTTGTCGAACCCCAAAAAGGAGGTTATATAGCTCCAAGCAAACAAGAAATTATTGATTACGCGAATCACGAGTCAAAACAAAACCTCTCAGAGATTTCTGATAGAATTTTTGCAGCGTTAAAGGACAATCAAGAAGTTCAAGATAACATTCTCACAGAATTATCATTAATCAAAGGTGACAACTTATTTAAAAATGAAGAAGAATTGCTTGATTCAATCGAAAACTACCAGTGGGGAATTTCTTCAAAAGATTACGTCGATAAATTCAAACCTAAATCCATTTACACGCGAAACCCAGGCAAAGTTCTAAATAAGGGGTTGCAAACGCCTCCACACTTCTCAGTAGACGGAGAATTGGTTTCGCTTTTTTCAATAATAGCCGCAATCGATGATTTTCAAAAAGCATCAAAAAGATTGTTTCGCCAAATTGAGCTTAAAACTGAGCTTTCTGATAGTGGAGTCGAGATTGAAGAACATGCTGAACACATTTATAATATCATTAACAAATTTCATATTGTATCAAATCAATTATTGAATAGATATAACAATAGAGAAACCATCAAAATCAATGATGAATACGATGTGCAAGATTTAATGCACGCTCTACTAAAGCAAAATTTTGACGATGTTCGCCCCGAGGAATACACTCCTTCTTATGCAGGAAGTTCAACACGCGTTGATTTCCTTTTGAAAAAGGAAAAAATTGTGATTGAAGTTAAAAAAACAAGAAAGGGTTTGGACGACAAGGAAGTGGGAAATCAATTGATACTGGATTCTCTTCATTATAAGGTACACCCGGATTGTAAGCACTTAATTTGTTTTGTATATGACCCAGAGAATCGAATTAAAAATCCACGAGGTCTTGAAAGTGATTTAAATGAACTATCGAATGATGATCTCCTTGTAGAGGCATTCATTCGACCATAATTATCGTTGTATGGCAAATCCCAATGAACAAATAGAAGGTAATAACACTGCACGGGAGCATGTAGATGTGCTTATATGTGAAATGGAACGAATGATTAATAATCGCGATGATTTTAATGCATTTATACTTTTATCAATTGGTATTGAGTTTATTGGATCTTTTACAGATTCATTCGAATTTGATGATTTTGGTAAATCAAAATCACGATTTGAAAATGCCTTAGATCATTGGTTTTCTAATAAATGGTACAAAAACAACAAGAAGTGGATGTTTGAGAATTTAAGAGGTCCATTACTTCACCAATACAGACCAGGTAATGAAATATTTCTGACCTCAAATGTTAAAAAAAATGTTGATCTTAACATGCACTTGAAGGAGGATTCAGGTAAAATAATTTTTGTTGTTGAACAACTCCTAGAAGATTTTAAAGATGCTTGTGAAAAGATGGACTTTGAATTTGAAAAGGAAACAAACCCATATCAAGGCTCTAAAATGCAGGAAAAATATCAAACAATGTATGAAATACAGAATTGGAATGGTGAAAACCAAGCTCTATCAGGTCACGGTATGACTATCATAGTAAAAACAGAAGAAGAATAAAATGCATGTAACAGCAGCTAAGCCACATTAAAACGATGGCTTAGCTGCAAATCGTTAGCGGAAATGACAACTAGAGTAAAATAAACAACCATTCTACATGAACAATGATATTGGACTAGATAAGCGAACTACCATTTTGACCTACGCACTCCTACTTGAAACAATAAGTTCGACATTTTTAGCAAACCTGATAGGAATCGAGAAACCCCTGGATTCAATTTCTTTCGGTAACAAAAGCACTAGTTTATCCTTCAATCAAAAGATTAATCTTCTAATAGATATCAGAGCATTACAAAAGGATGAAAAAAAGAAGTATCAAACTTTCATGGAAATTAGAAACCAATTTATGCACAATCTAGGCTCGGATACATTTGAATCATGTTACGATAATCTAGATGGTAAGGATAAGTTCGTATTACAACTTTATCCGCAAAACATGGATTTAACGAGAGAACGTAAACTTGAATTGGCATCATGTAAATTAG
>JAYSRF010000260.1:0-19253 GCA_043721195.1 Fluviicola sp.
TTTTTTCTTGAACATTAGACAATGATGGATAGGCCGCTAAATCTTTTACACCACCACCTTTTCCAGTAAACTGAAGCGAGTAACTACCTGGCTGTAAAATGTTAGATGCTCCCGCACAATCAGAAATAGCATCGGAAATACTTTCTTGTGGTTCTTCCTGACAAAAAGAAAAAACCGCAACTAACAGGGCAATATGGAGTAAAAACAGTTTCATTAGCGATACAAAAATACAGATTTTACTACTACGGTCTGCATTAGGCTTACATTCTTTATCTGCATTAGCTAACTTTGTGCCAAAATGGAGAATCTTTACGAAAAAATTGGAAAAGAACAATTACATGAATTGGTAGTGCAGTTTTACAATCGCGTTTTCGATTCACCCGTAATTGGGTCATTGTTTTTGACAGATAAACAAACCATTATGACCAAACAGGAAGCGTTTCTTACTCAGTTTCTTGGAGGTCCCGAATTTTACACTTCACAATTTGGCAAGCCGCGAATGCGACAACGACATCTTCCACATGCAATAACTCAAGAAGCAAGCGAGGAATGGTTGCGTTGTATGAAAGAGGCTATCGGAACTTTAACGATTGATGATTCACTAAAAGTAGCATTGTACAATTGTTTTCCAGCATTAGCTAGGCACATGGTTAATTGTTGAATTATCAATTATCAATTATCAATTGAAAATTATCAATTATAAAGGAGATCGTTGTAAGGTATTAAAACCACCTTCATATTTTTTTATTTCATAATTCATAATAAAAACACCCGAATCATCTTCTCGAACGAAAATCAACATGAAGACCTACAACTAATTGATAATTGATAATTTTCAATTTATTTTGTGTTCGTCATTCCCAACGTTCCTCTCGCAGCAACACGTACAATCAATCTGTCAGTTTCGGGATACAAGTGTTCTACCGTCATTTGCGTAATGAGTCCAGAAATGTGAAAACCGTTTTGTTCAAAATGAAGGGATTTATTTAATTGTACGAGTAAAACATCCAATTGTGGTTTTAGATCTTGCTTACTGCTTTTTGTTATTTCTGTTAAAATGCGATCAGAAAACAACCATTTAGCCGTTTTTAATAATACACTTTTTGTTTCGATATCAAAATCAACTTCTGTTAGTTCAATTTGTTGTAAAGCAACATTAAAAAACGGTTTTCCAGTGATGAATAAAGTGCCGCTTTTGTCACCAGAAAATGCTACTTTGAAGATCAATTGTTGGTTATTGGCACCGGTGATGCGGATACTATCAAGTAATACATTTTTCTTTTGAATAGTCAAGGATTTCCCACCGATAAATCGATTGATGATCAATGAAAGTGAATCGTAATCAAGGTGCAAATCGGTATACAATCGCAACGTATCATTAGGGATTTTTTCAGTGATATTGAGTGCAGGTAAAGAACTGTAATTGGTGGTAGGTCGCTCGGTAGTAAAATGTGGTTTAGCTTCTAATACCAATGACGTTGTAAGTATATTGTTGCGAATAATCGGATTGGAAAGATGTAGCGCACTTGGTCGCAATTGAACAAACCCATAACCTGGTACTTCAAATGGCGTTTCAGCTTGTTTCCATAAACCTTTGGCTGTGCTTTTAAAGGTAATCTTTGACGTTTGTTGATCAATGTCTTTTGCCAATTGTCCGAGTGATTTGCGTACTTCTTTCAATAACTCATCTGTTGCATCGAATTGGAAAACGGTTACTTCGCACGGATCAATAGCTTTGAGATCTGTTAATTTTGTTTTTGTTTGAATGCCATAGTCAGGCGTTAATTCAACATGAGACGTGTATTTTAAACTCATTCTACGCATGGGTTCACCATGTCCACAACTAAAATATACACGTGGAATTACACAATGTGGATCTTCTGAAAACAAGTCGGTACAATCAGGACAATAGTTCATTTTAATGCGGTATTTTCCTGATACATTGATGTCAATATCGCGATTATTTGCCTGTAATTTTAACGGATCTCGTTCAAAGTGATAACTAAATGAAACACCTTCGCAACGTTGTTCCTGACCATCAAATTTGGTTGGGACTTCTTTATCTGCAAGTTGATAGTATTCAACTAAATTCACTTTTATTGGAAGTACAATAATGGATGTTGGCTGCTCCGAAATCGGTGCGGTTTGTTCAATTGTTTGTGGTGCAGTTGGTTCGATCGTTTTACAACCAATGAGCGAGATCAGTATAAGAAGACTGACTATAGTAGGAATGAAAAATTGCATTATTTGTAGAATCAGATGAGGAACAAAGGTTATGATTTCTTTTTAAACGAGTGCTTTTTTTGAAGAGTTAGTAGGTTAAGTTAATCGGTTTTCAATTGGATTTTATTTATCTGGCTCACCTAAACCTTTGTATTTATCAGTAGCTTGGTAATAACTCAATTCATAAATCAGTGAGAGTTGATTCACACGATTTTTTTTGAAAAACCAAAAAAAGACGCCAACCAAGGTTAACGTCTTTTCAATATGATTAGAATGAGTTCTTTTGAACTTACGCCATTTTGGCTTTTAAACCATTATCCAACGCATCCAAGAATTCTTCTGTATAAACGTAATGATCGCCATGATTCACCTTGTTTCCATGCACACAAACTGCTAAATCTTTGGTCATAATACCCGATTCAACTGTTTCAATACATACCGTTTCCAATGTTTGACAGAAATCGATTAATTCTTGGTTGTTATCCAATTTTCCACGGAAAGCCAAACCACGTGTCCATGCAAAAATAGATGCGATTGGATTGGTAGATGTTTTTTTACCTGCTTGGTGATCGCGGTAGTGACGTGTTACTGTTCCATGAGCCGCTTCCGCTTCCATGATTTTTCCATCAGGAGTGATTAAGACAGAAGTCATTAAACCCAATGAACCAAAACCTTGTGCTACCGTATCAGATTGAACATCGCCATCGTAGTTTTTACACGCCCAAACAAAGTTTCCGTGCCATTTCAAGGCAGAAGCAACCATGTCATCAATCAAACGGTGTTCGTAAGTGATTCCAGCAGCTTCGTATTGTGCTTTGAATTCGTTTTGGTAAATTGTTTCGAAAATATCTTTGAAACGACCGTCGTATTTTTTAAGAATGGTATTTTTTGTAGATAAGTACAAAGGCCATTTTTTAGTCAAAGCCATATTGAAACAACTGCGTGCAAATCCTTCAATGGATTCATCTGTGTTGTACATAGCCATTCCTACACCATCACCTTTGAAATTGTAAACTTCAAAGTTTTGCACTTCACCTCCGTCTTCAGGTGTGAAAGTCATGGTTAATTTCCCTTTTCCTTTGAAAACTGCATCTGTTGCTCGGTATTGATCACCAAAAGCATGACGACCAACAATAATTGGAGCGGTCCAATTTGTTACCAAACGTGGTACATTTTGCATTACAATTGGCTCACGAAAAACGGTTCCATCCAAGATGTTACGAATCGTTCCGTTAGGTGATTTCCACATGGATTTTAATCCAAACTCTTCTACACGTTGCTCATCTGGAGTAATTGTTGCGCATTTAATACCAACTTGATATTGTTTAATCGCTTCAGCAGCATCGACAGTAATCTGATCGTTGGTTTCATCTCGTTTTTCAATCCCTAAATCGTAGTATTTAATATCTACATCTAAATAAGGAAGGATTAATTTATCCTTGATGAATTTCCAAATGATGCGTGTCATTTCATCACCATCCAATTCGACTACGGGGTTTGCTACTTTAATTTTAGACATGCGATTGTGTTAAAGAGTATAAAAAAAATCTGGTACAAAGTTAATTACCTCAATGGAAATTCCAAAGGCAAAAAATGGTTAGCTTCCTATTTATAAAAACTTCAAATTGTTAGACAATAATTGGAATAAATTAGTGCTTTCCATCATAGTAGAAGGACCTTAATGCAAAGCGATCAAAGCTCAGCTAAAAAAAGGATAAGGCAGAATTAATTTCCTAATTGATTTAAGAATCGGATCATTTGTTCCAACGCTCGTCCTCGATGACTTAGACTGTTTTTTTCTTCCGATGTCATTTCTGCGAACGACTTTGAATAACCAATTGGTTGAAAGATGGGATCGTATCCAAATCCTTGAGAACCTCTTTTTTCAGTGAGAATGGTTCCATCAACACGACCTCTAAACACATGCATTTCATTGTTGATCGAAAGCGCAATAACGGTAATAAAATAAGCACTTCGATCTGGATTTCCGTCTAACTTTGAAAGGACTAAATCCATGTTGTCATCTGCATTTTTTGCTTCACCTGCATAACGAGCAGAATAGACTCCAGGTTCTCCATTCAAGCCAGAAATGACTAAACCTGTGTCATCTGAAAAACAATTTTCAATTCCTCGATCTACAAGAAATTGTGTTTTTAATCGTGCGTTTCCTTCAATTGTCTCGGCAGTTTCTGGAATTTCATCGTGAAATCCTATTTCGGCAAGTGACAGCAATTCGAAGCCACTTGGCAATAATTGTCGAATTTCTGAAATTTTATGCTGGTTGGCAGATGCGAAAATGAGTTGCATTTTTTTTGAACGAAGGTAAACAAGATGTCGAACAAAAGGGAATTATTTCGTTCAGAATAAACATTTCCTGATGTATTCAATTAACTTTGCTTCTAATGCATGTCGTAAATACAGCATGTTTTCTCAAACGACGAAAGAAACAAGTATATGTTGATTGAACCAACATTATTCGATTGGTTGCAATGGGTGTTTTTGGTAATTGCCATTGGGTTCTTCATATATATCTACACAAAGATTTCTTCTAAACCAGGTTCGAAGTATTTGTTTAACGCTTTTTTAATTAAAGTATTTGGCGGATTGGCTTTCGCGCTCGTCTATATTTATTACTATAAATTTGGCGACTCCTTTCGTTATTACCATGATATCATTGAGCTTAACAAGGTGTTTACGGAAGATTTTATGCAATACTTGCAATTGATGACCATGTCTGACAACTCTGAGTTGGGAGCAGGTGTTGCATACAGTATGCGTGAATTTAGTTTTGCTACAGAAGCTGAAAGTTGGTTTATGATAAAATTATCATCTCCTTTTGGGTTACTTACTGGAAACTCGTATTTAGGGATCACTTTTTTTACTGCACTGGTTTCATTGATTGGAGGATGGCAACTCTTTAAATTATCTAATTACATTTTGGACAACAAGTATAGTTGGTCATTTGCGATTGCTTTTTTAGTTCCTTCTACCATTTTTTGGGGAGGAGGATTGATGAAAGATACCTTTACCCTGTTTGCGATTTCTGTATGGGCTTTGGCATTTTACAAATTAATTTATGGACATGGATCGCGCCTTTTTCAACTGACATTGATCCTTGTGATGTCTTATGTTTTGTATATGCTCAAGGCTTATATTCTCATTAGTATGTTACCATGGTTTTTTGTGTCTTTTTATTTGTTGTTTTCGAGAAAGATCAATTCGCAAGTTATAAAATCCCTTTCCATACCAATCTTATTGACTGTTGTGGTCACTGGAGCTTTTTTCGTTTCTTCTTCCATCGTCGAATCAACGAGCAAATATAAAGTTGAAACATTGGAAAATCGTGCAAATGGATTTCAATCTTGGCACAAATCATTAGGAGGATCATATTATGATCTTGGTACAGTAGAATATACACCAATAGGAATACTGTCCATTTCACCAAAAGCACTTGTTGTCACCTTATTTCGCCCATTTCCGTGGGAAGTACACAATGTGTTTATGGTGTTGAGTAGCCTAGAAGGGATCTTTTTTTTAGGATTAGTGATCTGGGTATTTTACCTTTCGGGCTTTCGGATGTTTAGTGAACTTTATCGCTCAACCTTCCTTTTTGGTGCTTTTCTTTTTTGTATCATTTTTGGTATTGCTGTGGGCATGAATAGTTATAATTTTGGTGCTTTGGTAAGGTATAAACTTCCTATGCTGTCGCTCTTCTTATTAATATTTGCTTATTTGATCCATAAATTTCGGAAACAAGTAGCAGAGCCTTTAACAATAACTGATTAATTGTTTAATTTAGCTTTTATAAAAGCTACAACTACATATTTTAAATGGATTTAACGGATAAATCAATTCTGATTACTGGTGGTACAGGTTCTCTTGGAAAACAATTGATCAAGCGTATTTACGAACAATCACCTGACGTGAAACGCGTTGTCGTATTTTCAAGAGATGAACAAAAGCAGTTTGAAATGGCGCAAGACTATCCAGAAAGTAGTTTTCCATCGATTCGTTTTTTTATTGGTGATGTGCGTGATAAAGAGCGTTTGATCAGAGCGTTCGAAGGAATTGATTTCGTCATCCATGCAGCAGCGATGAAGCATGTGCCTATTGCGGAATACAATCCGATGGAAGCTGTTAAAACCAATATCAATGGTGCGGAAAACGTGATTGAGGCCGCCTTGGCAACAAATGTATCTCGTGTTGTGGCACTATCTACTGATAAAGCTGCCGCACCAATTAATCTGTATGGTGCAACAAAACTAGCATCTGATAAATTGTTTATTGCTGCCAATAATATCAAAGGAAAACGCAATATTCGTTTTTCAGTCGTGCGTTATGGAAATGTAATGGGTTCCAATGGATCGGTGATTCCCTTTTTTCTAAAAAAACGAAAAGAAGGTGTTTTACCAATTACGGATCCAACAATGACGCGTTTCAATATTTCACTCGATCAAGGAGTGGATATGGTGTTTCACGCATTAGAACATGCTTGGGGTGGAGAAGTATTTGTCCCGAAAATTCCTTCGTATAAAATTACCGACGTTGCAGAAGCTATTGGACCTGAATGTGAACATAGAATCGTTGGAATTCGTCCTGGTGAAAAGATCCATGAGGAAATGATTACAACTTCTGATTCTTTCTTCACCTATGATTTAGGAACCTATTATTCCATTTTACCACCAGTCACTAATTGGGATATTATCGAATATATTAGTTGTTTTTCAGCTAAAAAAGTTCCACAAGGGTTTTCCTATAATTCGAGTGAAAACAAAGAATGGGAAACCATTGAATCCTTGCGGAAATTAATCAAGGAACACGTAGACTCTGAATTTAACTAACGTCATGAAAGTGATTCCTTACGGTAAACAGCATATCACTGATGCAGATATTGAAGCTGTTGTAGCTGTCCTTCGTTCGGATTTCCTTACACAAGGACCAGAAATAGGATTGTTCGAACAAGAATTTGCTGCGTATGTAGGGGCGAAATATGCTGTTGCAGTTGCTAACGGAACAGCTGCGTTGCATTTATGTACGATGGCTTTGAATGTAACGCCTGGTGATTCAGTCATTACAACTCCTATTACTTTTGCTGCAAGCGCGAATTGTGTGGCTTATTGCGGTGGTGAAGTTCTTTTTGCTGACATTGATCCGTCTTCTTACCTCATTGATATTGAATCTGTGCGCAAATTGCTGGTTTCAAGTCAAAAAGGCACTATAAAAGGCATTATTCCAGTACATTTTGCTGGAAATTGTGTCAATATGGAAGCATTGAAAAACCTTGCAGATGAATTCGGTGTTTGGATCATTGAGGACGCATGTCACGCTCCGGGTGGTTATTTTATCGATCAAGCGGGAAATAAGCAAGTAGTAGGAAATGGTCAGTTTTCAAATTGTGCCATTTTTTCATTCCACCCAGTCAAGCACATTGCAACTGGAGAAGGCGGAATGATTACAACGAATGATGAAGCAATTTACAAACGATTGTGTCAATTACGTACACATGGAATTACACGCGTGTTAGAAGATTTTCAGCAAAGTCCAGAAGAAGTTGGTGGCGATGAAAATTACCCACTTTGGTACATGGAAATGCAAGAATTGGGATACAATTACCGACTTACTGATTTTCAAGCCGCTTTGGGAAGGTCTCAATTGAAAAGAGCAGATCAAGGGTTGGAAAAAAGAAAAGAAATAGCTGATCGTTACGCAACTGCTTTTCAGGATTGCGATTTTGTTCACGGTCAAAGTGGAGTTGTTGGCGGTCATGCCTATCATTTATACATCCTTGAAGTTGAAAACCGATTGGGATTATATAATTTCTTGCGATCCAAAGGGATTTTCGCTCAAATTCATTACATCCCGTGTCATTTAATGCCTTATTACCGTTCGAAAGGATGGAAAAAGGGTGATATGCCATTTGCGGAAGCGTATTATGATCGTTGCATCAGTTTGCCAATGTTTCCAACACTGACGGAGGAAGAACAGGATTTTGTGATTAAACAAGTTGCACTTTATTATGAAAATTACGAAGCAAAAAGACGCATTTCTGGCTTTTGAAGGTGATAATTGGTATGCCAGAAATAAAGAGCAGTTGACAAATTTATCAATTGACTCTGATTTTTTATTGCAAGAGGTACTTCAATTTTGTCCAAATAATTCATCAAACCAATTGCAGGTATTGGAAATTGGATGTGGAAATGGTAAACGATTAGCGGCTCTTCAATCACTCGGTTATTTAGTTCATGGAATTGAACCGTCACAAGCAGCAACTGAAGCGGCAAAGGCAAATGGTGTCAATGCAATTGTTGGAACGGCCGATGAATTGCCTTATTCAGCAGAGAAATTTGATGTGTTGATTTTTGGGTTTTGCTTGTATCTATGTGATAGAGAGGATCTTTTTAAAATTGCTTATGAAGCAGATCGAGTTCTTAAATCAGGAGGGTACATTTTTATTTTAGATTTTTATTCTAAAAACAATGTGGTAAACGAATACCATCATCTTGCTGGAGTCAAAAGTTATAAAATGGATTATAGCAAATTGTTTGACTGGCACCCTAATTATTTGACAGTGAAACAGCAAATAGGATCACATGAAGGATTTACGCAGACGCTAGATGAACATGAATGGATTTCAATTTCTGTAATAAGAAAAATAGGAGAATAGCATGCGAAAATTGGCAATAGGTTCTGTTCAATTCGGTATTCCTTATGGTATTAACAATACAATTGGAGTACCTCATAAAGAAGAAGTGAGAGCCATATTGGAGTGGGCAAAGCGTGTTGGAATAGATCTAATTGATACAGCCAGCGTTTATGGTGATGCTGAAAAAGTGCTAGGAGAAAATGATTTGTTAGCATTTAGAGTTGTTTCTAAATTTAGTAAGTGCGAAAACAGACCTGATTTTGCCAATCAGCTTGAGACAACTTTACACCGCTTAAATGTGGAATCAATTTATGGTTTTATGGCCCACAATGCCAATGAACTAATTGAGAAAAACTGGCTCTGGGATGCGCTTAAAGAATCGAAAGCAACCGGTAAAATTCAAAAGATTGGTTATTCATTATATACACCAGAGCAGTTGGAAATAGTGTTGGATAAACAAATGGTTCCTGAGATCGTACAACTTCCATTTAGCATCTTAGACAGAAAGTTTGAATCCTATTTAGCACTTTTGAAAGGATTGGGAGTTGAAATTCATGTGCGATCTGTCTTTCTTCAAGGCTTATATTTTATGAATCCTGATCAATTACCCATAAAATTACAACCGTTAAAAAGCGTATTGAAAAAATTAATGGATTGTTGTAATAGGTATGAAACGCCAATTCGTTCGGTGGCGCTTAATTTTGCAGTTGACCATTTAATGATTGATAAGGTTGTTGTTGGAGTTGAATCTGTGAATCAATTAGAAGAAAATATTTCAGCAATAGAACAGCGAGAAAATATGAAAACCCTTTATAACGAAATAAGAGAAATTGAGGTGGAAAACAGTAACTTACTGAATCCATCTAATTGGTGATTGAACCATGGAAATCTAATTCGTGTCATTAGGGTGAAATGATAAAAAAAATATGCAATTTCGCTGTAATTGAAAGTGACTTATAAAATCATATAAATTGGAGAATTTGAGATGAGCAAAACATATATTATTGCAGAAATAGCGCAAGGATACGAAGGTGATGTGAACCTTTGCAAACGTTTTGTTAAACTAGCAAAAAAGTCAGGTGCGAACGCTGTTAAATTTCAAATATTTGAAGCCGAAGAATTGTCTATTCCTGGGTACATACACCATGAATTATTTAGATCACTTTACATCTCTCCAGAAGATTGGAAGGAAGTAATCCACTTGTCGAACAAAGAAGGGATTGATTTTTATGCAGATATTTTTGGTGTTAATACATTGGAATGGATTACCAAATGCAAGATTAAGGGCATAAAAATTCATTCGAGTGATGTGAAAAATTATGAGCTTTTAAATGCCGTAAAAAACAAAAACTACAACATAGTTCTAGGTGTTGGAGGAAGCTCGCTTGATGAAATTTCAAAGGCTATTAAAGCTCTTGGTAAAAACGACATCACACTGATGTCAGGATTCCAAGCAGAACCCAATTTGTTAGAAGATATCGAATTACATAAGTTAAAAATCCTGAAAGAGAAATTCAAATTAAAAGTAGGTTATGCCGATCATATTGACGTTAAAACAGAACTAAGTTTAACGTTACCTGCAATGGCTGTTTTGATGGGAGCAGATTGTATTGAAAAGCACTTAACCATGGAGAGAGATTATTTGGAATTAGAAGATTATATTTCCGCATTAAACCCTTCTGAATTCTTAAGAATGGTGGAATTAATTCGAAACGTTGAAAAATTCCCAAATATCGCCTCTCAAAAATTTGAATTGACTGAAAGAGAAAAGAAGTATAGACAGAGCTCTAAAAAGGTGATTTTAGCAAAGGAAAACATCCCTAAAGGAACAGTTATTAAAGAAAAGCATCTTCATTTTCGTAGAACTGGTGAAGCTTACACAGAATTACTAGATATTTCTGAAATAGTTGGTGAAAAAGCAAAAAAGAATATCGCCAAAAATGCTGTGATTAAAAAAACATTGATTGAATGAAACTGATTGCCTGCATAGCATGTAGAAATAACTCGCGTAGATTATATGGGAAACCACTTCAATTGCTCGAGAATTTTACTGTCTTAGAATACATTGTAAATAATTTACAAAAGCGGAATGAAATTTCCGATATTGTTTTAGCCATTAGTGAAGCAAAAGGCAATGAAGTGTTTGTTGACTTCGCTAACACCAAAGGATTAAAATATGTAATAGGTGACGATCGAGATGTGTTGGATCGTTTAATTAAAGCGTGTGAATTAGCGAATGGAGATACCGTTTATCGCGTTACATCTGAATCACCTTTTGGTTACAATGAAGGTCTACCCGAAGCTGTTGAGTCTCATATTAAAAATGATGCTGACTATACGACACATGAGCAACTTCCAGATGGGGTGCTATTTGAATTGATTAGTTTACGAGCGCTTAAACAATCTCATGAAGAAGGTGAATACAAGCATAGAAGTGAATTAGTTACATCGTACATTAATGAGAATCCGCATAAATTTAACTTGAATATTTTACAGGTAGAGGAAACATTGCGTCGAGCTGATTATCGCCTTACGATCGATTTTCCTGAAGATTTAATTTTATGCAGAAAAATCGTTCGATATTTTAATGGTGATGACAAAGCCATTCCTTACAAAGACTTAATTCATTACTTAGATACACATCCAGAAGTAAGAGCAATTACAGAAAATATTATCGACGAAAATTACATTAAACCATACCATTGATATGATAACTAATTTCAAAAATTCAGATTTATATCGTGCTCAAATTCACGATTTAATTCCTGGAGGAGCTCATACATATTCAAAGGGTGATGATCAATTTCCATTATTATCACCTGCCGCGATAAGTCATGGCAAAGGTGCTTATATATGGGATATTGACGGTAATAAATTCTTGGATTGTTCTATGGGACTTACAAGTGTTAGTTTGGGCCATGCCTATGATGAGGTGCTTGATAAAGTGAAATTACAATTGGATAAAGGCGTGAATTTCCAACGACCTGCAGCGATAGAAAAAGAATTAGCTGAAACCTTCCTCTCATTAGTTCCTCAGCATGATATGATCAAATTTGCGAAGAATGGTTCTATCGTAACGACGGCAGCTGTGAAATTGGCAAGAGCTAAAACAGGTCGTAAACGAGTGGCTTTTCCGTATGATCATCCTTTTTACAGTTATGATGATTGGTTCATTGGTACAACTGCTTGTAATAAGGGAGTACCAGATGAAATAGCTCAATTATCAGTCACTTTTAAATCCTGTGATTTAGAATCATTACGCCAATTGTTTATTGATTACCCCGATGAGATAGCTTGTGTAATTACTGAACCCGAAAAAAACAATTGTGGTAATGGGTGTAGCTGCGGGATTAATGTAGGTGATTTTTTGCGCAGTGCAATTGAGTTGTGTCATGAGAATGGAGCACTTTTTATCATCGATGAAATGATTACGGGCTTCAAAACCGATTTCCCAGGATCAATTACGAAGTATAACTTGGAGCCAGATATGGCTACTTGGGGAAAAGGCATTGCAAATGGTTTTTCATTCTGTGCTTTAACGGGCAAAAGAGACGTAATGTCATTAGGTGGAATAAACAATCTAGGACAAGAAAAGGTGTTTTTGATTTCTACAACTCATGGCGGTGAAACTCATTCCTTAGCAGCAGCACTTGCAACAATTACTGTTTTCCAGCGTGATAACGTAGTGGCAAGTTTGCACAAAAAAGGCAAGAAATTAGTCGAAATGTGTCAATTGATTTTGGAGAAACACAACCTGAATGAGTACATTCAAATTACGCCATGTTATTGGATGCCGGTATTTGTTTTTAAAGATAAAACCCATGAAGTGTCACAAGGAATGCGCACGTTATTTATGCAGGAAATGATCAAAAGAGGCGTGCTGTTTCAAGGGATCTTTGTACCATGTCATTCCCATAGTGAAGAAGATTTAGAATACTTCGCAAAAGCATTTGAAGACTCCTTATCTGTTTTTCAAGCTGCACTTAATGAAGGTTATGAGCAGTATTTGATTGGTGAACCAGCGAAAGCAGTCTTTAGGAAAATCCTCTGAGTACAATGGTCTATATTAGGGTCGACGGTAATTCGAGTATGGGGTTAGGGCATGCTATTCGCTGTTTAGCTTTGGCACACATGCTGAAACCTGATTTTCCGATCACTTTTATTTGCAAAGAAATCCCAGATGAAGTTAAATTGGAGGTGGAGAATGCTGGATTTTTTGTACAACTAATCATGGATGAAATTGCCTATATCGAAAAGCTCACTAGTGCTGATTTACTCATTCTAGATGGCTATCATTTCGATCTGAATTATCAGAAAAAGTTAAAAGAAAAAAACGTGTTACTCATCTGGATTGATGATTTACATGAGCAAGAAACAGTTGCAGATATGATTATTAATCATGCACCTGGAATTGAAGCGAAGGATTATTTAATGCCAGAAAACACACAGTTATTAGCTGGGTCAAATTACGTCTTGTTGAGACCCTCGTTTTTAGAACAAGCGAAACAAAAGCGACAGATCCAACAGGTTAAAACGGTTTTGATTTGTTTTGGTGGTGCTGATGCTCTCAATCTTACAGAACGTGCGCTGAAAGTTGTAATGAGCAATCAACAACTACTCAAAATTAATGTAATTACGGGAGCATCCTATGCTTTTGAATCCTCATTAGCGTCCTTGTTACAAGTTGATAGCCGTGTGGAATATTATCATGCTATCAATGAGCATCAAATGCTACAATTAATGTCGGAATCCGATATAGCCATTGTTCCTTCAAGTGGGATTCTGAATGAAGTTTTAGCCGCTGGATGTCAGGTTGTTTCTGGAATGTATACGGAAAATCAACAGCATATTTATGGTGCATATAAAGCACTTAATTGTTTTTTTGATGCTCAACAATTTGCAACGACCGATTTAATAAATGCGTTGAATTTGGCTTATAAAGGACAACCTAATTTAACCAATCCGATTGATGGTAATTCTGGAGAACGGATAAAAAAGGCGATAATGGAATTGATTCAAAAAAGGAAAGAATTTAACTGGCGAAATGTTAGCGTAGATGATTTGTCATTGCTTTATGAGTGGGCAAATGATCCTGTGGTTAGAGCAAATGCGATCAACCAAGATGCAATTGCATGGGAAGATCATGTGAATTGGTTTCACACTAAACTAAATTCTCCGAATTCGCAGCTTTTCATTTTAGAGAAATTGAATGTTCCAATCGGGCAGGTTAGAATTGATTTTGATGGAGTCTATTGGGTTATTGGTTATTCTATCGATATGAAATTTCGAGGCTTAGGGTATGGAAAAATGATCATTGCTGAGCTAATGAAAAGATGTGAAAACAAGAAACTAAAAGCAGTCGTAAAAAGCGGGAATATTTCATCAAGAAAGGTCTTTGAAGGCCTGGAATTCATTGAAAAATCAGAGGTAAAACAGGATAATACGCTTGTTGAATATTATTGGGAGTATTTGAACCCTTAACGATCAATATAACAGCTAAGTTTAGTAAGATTGTTGATCATTTTAAGGTCTAACGGTGGTTCTAAAATTAATTTTGAGAAGATCGGTTCATGCGAACTAAATTCTATTTTAAGAAAATTAAAAAATGAATTGGCTCAGTATGATCTAATGATAAATGACCTATCTTTGCTTATTCCGTCAATCGGTGATTTTAGACAAACAACAAGGTGGATTTGGAGAACACGAGCAGATGAAAGATATAATGATTGAGCATATAAATATTGGGTTAACACACAAGCCTTTTATTATCGCAGAAATGAGCGGAAATCACAATCAATCGTTAGAACGAGCCCTCGAAATTGTTGAAGAAGCTGCTAAAGCAGGTGCTGATGCAATTAAACTCCAAACCTATACACCTGATACAATGACCATCAATGAAAGTGGTGGTACATTTAAAATTGATGATGAACATTCATTGTGGAATGGGCGCAATTTATATGAATTGTACAGTGAAGCCTATACACCTTGGGAATGGCATAAACCTATTTTTGAAAAAGCGAAAGAGCTTGGATTGATCGCATTCAGTACACCTTTTGATGAGTCAGCAGTTGATTTTTTAGAAGAATTAGGGGTTGGAGCTTATAAGATTGCTTCTTTCGAAAATACTGATTGGCCTTTGTTAAAAAAAGTAGCTCAGACAGGTAAGCCCGTTATCATGTCAACTGGAGCTGCAACGATCGCCGAAATTGATGAAGCAGTTACATTACTTTGCCAACATGGATGTGAAAACTTGGTTTTATTAAAATGTACAAGTACCTATCCAGCAACTCCTGAAAACACCAATTTGGTAACAATACCACATCTGAAAGGATTGTTCAATTGTCATGTCGGCTTATCTGATCATACAATGGGAATTGGAGCCTCTATTGCCGCAGTGGCTTTAGGTGCAAGAGTAATTGAAAAACATTTTACACTAAAAAGAGCCGATGGAGGAGTTGATAGTGCCTTCTCTATTGAACCTGATGAGTTGAAAAATTTGGTCGTAGAATCTCATCGTGCTTTTCAAGCATTGGGTTATATTCAATATGGTGTTCAAGAAGCTGAAAAAGCCAATGTCCGTTTTAAGCGATCAATATATGTTGTGAAGGACATGGAAAAAGGTGAGTCGTTTAATGCTGAAAATGTTCGAGTGATTAGACCAGGAGATGGGTTGAAATCAAAATACTATGAGCAGGTTATTGGTAAAAATTGTAAAGAAGCAATAAAAGCAGGTACTCCGTTATCATGGGATCTATTGTGAAGATACTGCTGAAGGATTTTGTTTAGTATAGTCAATTCATTGATGAACATTAAATATTGAGTGATGCTGGTCTAGCTCTACAATTTTGAAAGAAAAGTGTAGAGTCCGACATAAAAAATAATTGGTTAAATAAACGCTATGAAAAATCGAATTGGCGATTGGCTTCGTAAATCGTGGTTTAGACGTACTAAACTCTATTTCTTTATTCAGTATCAACGTCAAATAAAATCACTTCATCCGAATTTAAAAGCAGATGGCATTGTAGATATTCTTTCAACAATTGACAAGCAAGGAATTGTTGTTATCCCAGATTTTTTTTCGAAAGAAGAATGCGATAAGATGTTGTTCGATCTAGATGAGGTGTTTGCCTCAATTAAGGCTTGCACATACAAGGGTGAATTTCAATACAACCATGAACAACTTATTCGTATAGGTAGTACTGGCGAAGCCATACCTTCAACCAATCAATTTTACACCCATCCCTTATTTGATAAAATTGCGAAAGCATATATTGATCCTCGGGCTTATGTCTATCGAACAGAAGCTGAATTGCGTGACAATGTCAATGAAATTCAACAAGCAGATACCTATCATTTTGACGATTGGCGACAACGATTCAAGTTTTTTCTTTACTTGACAGATGTTGGCCCAGAAAACGCACCTTTTACTTACTTGACACGCACGCATAAGTCGTTTAAAGGAAGACATAAAAAGGACTTTGAATTTGAACGAGACGGCGAGACCGGCGCTTATGGACATTTTCATCCACAAGAAGTAAGAGAATTACGCAGTCACTTAGAATGCGAAGAATTAGTTTGTACAGGAAAAGCAGGCACATTAATTATTGCTGATTTTCGAGGATTGCATAAAGGAACTCCGCTAAAGGCTGGTAGAAGGGTGTTATTGAACGCAACGTATGGGATTTAAAAAGCCAACAATACTGCTTATTTGGGGGTATCACCGTAAAGGTTGGGTAGAACCGTTTGTACGTTTAGAAGCTGATTTCAATTTTCAGCTTTTGTATTACCTCAAACAACCCGAAGAAGAAGAGAACTTCACCAATTTTCCAACACATTATTGGCTCGATTTCAGTTCGGCAAAAGCAATTATTGAGGAGGTAAAACCAGATAAAGTTGTGTTTATGAGCGCAGAAGGAATTCCTTCAACAGCTCTCAATGCAGCTTGTAAAAGAAAAGGGATACCAACCATTGTATTGCAACATGGACTTTTTCATCCTTATGAAACGTACTTGATTGACGCAAAATTACAAAGTGAAAGGGCTCTTGAGTTAGGAAAAAGTAACCACAATAAATCCAACAGTAAGAACGTAAATAGATTATTATTGTTGTTTTATCTACGATCATTTACATTGTTTACCATTTTTGGTGCATTGAATTATTTGGTGCGTTTGAGGTGGATGCGCCGTAAAAATTATGAAATAGAGGCGTTGAGATTAGTTCAGTCAAAGCTTAGAATAACTGATTTTTATCTGGTAATAACAAAGTACACTTCGTCCTATTTTAGTGTAAGAGACGGTGTTCAAGATCATCAGATGATTGAGATTGGATTTCCTGAATTTGATGAGTATACACCTGAAAAGGTTGCGTCTGAACCATATTATTTATACATTCATTCGCCCCTTGCGCACATTCCCGAGTACGATTCTGAAGGATACATGTCTCAACAAGAGGAAAATAAGTGTATTGAGAAATTAAATGAATTTGCTTTAACGAATGGATGTAAGCTTTACGTAAAACTTCACCCTTATAGTTACACGATTTCTGATTTGGTAGATGATCCCAATATTATCTATATCAGAGATGGCGATAACGCATCCTTGATTCTACGTTCGATGGGTGTAATGGGATATAATTCAACGCTTGTTTTGCCAGCGGCTTATTATAAGAACGTGTGTTTGTTTACCTTGAGTGATTTTTCTCATTTACAAGAAGACTTAGAAGCCATTGGTGCAGTTAAATTGTTGCCATTTCACACTTTCAGTCCAAGTGATCTAACAGATGCAATGGATTCTTCTCGTAAAACTGACACCTCAATACTTTTACGGAACTATCTTTTTAAGTTGGATGGAAAAGCACTAGAGAGGCTGAAACATTTTTTATTGTCGGAAAATTGAGCTGTAGATGAAGGATTTAATAAAAAGTTCAACCGTATACATTTTGCTCGGCTTTCTGCCAACAGCAGTGAATTTTATTATGGTTCCTCTTTTGACATCCTATCTCACAAAAGAAGAATACGGTTTGTTATCCATTTCAGCCCTTTTTCAAGGAATGATCGCTATTTTCCTCAACATTGGCTTGGATTCAGCATTCGCGCGTTATTATTTTAGAGTATACAAGAAACGTAAATTACTACATGCATATTATTCAACCGTTTTATTGACTGTTTTAGGATTTTCTGTTTTTTTATTCGGAATTTTACTTGTTGTTGGAGATCCATTTTTAGTGTTTGTTTTTAAAAACAACCGATATCATTTTAGCGATTATGGTGTTATCACTTTTGCTCTCGCACTCGCAACCATTCTTCATTCCATTATTTTATCGTATTACAGGAATGAAGAAAACATAAAAATGTACAGTTTGTTTTCCATAGCGACTTTAGTGTTATCCGTTCTAGGAATATTAATTGGTGTTGTTTGGTTTAACAAAGGGGCTTATGGCAATGTTTTAGGTAGAAGTATTGCGTTTTCAGGTATTGTTGTATTGTATTTGGTCTGGTATTTCCGAAATCGTCGGTTTATTATTCGTTGGGAATACCTGAAATCAATGCTTCAATATGGTATGCCATTTGTTCCTTATTTAATTATTCTACTGATGAATTCGGGGTTAGACCAGTGGATGATGGAACGAAATTTCTCCCTATCTGAACTAGGCGAATACAATTTTGGGTTTCAGTTAGCTTCCTTGGTTTCAGTATTTATTTATGCGGTTTTTAATGCAATTGCACCTCGATTGTACAAACTAATGTCTGAAAACAATCCCATTCATGATGCTGAAATCGGCAATTTGAATAAGCTATTTCATTTTCTAGTTGTCCTTGCTATCGTTGGAGAACTGGCTATTATTTCCCCATTTACAACACTGTTGATTACGAATACAGCTTACCATTCAGTGCTGAACTATATTCCTTTATTGATTATTTCGTGGCTTCCTCATTTATATTACATGATCTATTCTGTTCCGATCATGTTTTATGATAAAACGCGCTTTTTACCACTAATAATGCTCATAAGTCTGGCTGTTGGTCTAACTTCCAATATCTTACTTATTCCTGTTTTTGGAGTTATTGGTGTGGCTATATCTGCTATTCTAATAAAAACAATGTCTTTCATTTCTGCTATTATAGTGGATAAACAATTAAAAATATATGAACCAAAACACGTTACATTAACGAAAAACCACGTCCTATCTGTCTTGGTATTTATTTCATTTATAGCTGTTTATATTGTCAATCATATCCTTGATCAACACTACCGTATTTGGGTCAATCTATTTCCGTTACTTGTCTTTTTAGTTTATTCTGCTATTGTATTTAGAAATGAAGTCAATTTAGTAGTAACTTTATTTTTGAAAAAGGAAGTGGATAAATCAATTGATACTAAATGAAAAT
>JAYSRF010000261.1:0-19139 GCA_043721195.1 Fluviicola sp.
CACGGCTAATTTTGCGGTATACTATTTAGAATAAATATAAATAACATGAAAAAAAGGATATTTTCAGTAATTGGTATGTGTATCTTATACTCCAATTCACAGGCGCAAATTATAAATGATACGGTGACAACGGCTCCAACCTATGCAAATAATATATGGTATAGTTTAGCAAATGACGACCAAGCTTCTAACGCTATAAATACGTGGCACATTGGATTTGCAACCGTTATGGGAGCTACTGATGCGTTGACAACTTCGGTTTTGTTCAACCATAAAATGGGAACAGTGTATGAAGTTCCGAATTCTGACCCATCTGACTTCGCGAATGTTGATACAACAGGATTTAGTGCGTGGACTCCACTTTATAACAGTGATGAATCATGGGCTCAAGGAGCATTCAACAACACGGTTAATCTTGGGGCATTTGATTATGGTTGGGGGAACTATAATATGACAACACATGGAATTGATGCAAATCGAGTGTTTGTTATCAAATTGACGGCTGGTGGTTTCTACAAATTAATGATTAATTCAACCAATACAGCAAGTACATATACCTTGGTGTTTGATGCGCTCGATAACACTGATTTGACTACAGAAACCATCGATGTGACAGCCTATACATCAAAAAACTTTGTGTATTATAATTTGTCGACTAAAGTTATTGTTGACAGAGAACCCGTATCAGAGAATTGGGATTTGTATTTCCATCAGTATCCATCTTTTGATTATGATCCCCCCTACATGGTTACTGGAATTTTTCAGAATGTTGGCGTTGAAGTTGCAAAAGCATACCCGATTGATGATGTATTCTCCTATGAAGATTTCAGCTCCGAATCCTTTAACAATACTATCAGTACAATTGGCTATGATTGGAAATCATTCAATGGAATGAGTTTCGAAGTGGTTGATTCTACTGTTTATTTTGTGTCGGATCAATCGGGTGATGTTTGGAAAATGATCATGACAGGATTCGAGGGAAGTAGTTCAGGGAAATACCTGTTTAGCAAAGAAAAGATATCGACTATAGGTCTGTCAGAATCGGACGCATTATGTGTATCTGTTTACCCGAATCCAGCTTCAGAGACAGCAACAATTGTATTGAAAAATGCTCCAGAAGCAACAATTGAAGTCTACACAATGACGGGAGACCGAGTTCAAATGCAACATGCAGATGCTTCCGTTTTGACGGCGGTTAGTTTGAATACAGCAGATTTAGCTAATGGTGTATACCAAGTTCTGATTTCAACTGCAACTTCAGCAACCAGTCAAAAATTAATCATTCAACATTAATCAATAATAGCATGCGTAATTTAGTTTTTGCAACACTAATAGTTGGTCTTTTTGTTTCAGCCTGTGGTGGTGAAGCGAATAATAGTAAGCAATCAAAAGAAGAAACGGTCAAGCGATTGGTTTCATTAAATGGAACGATAACAGAAGTGTTATTTTCGTTGGGTGTTAATTCGGAATTAGTTGCAATAGATGTGACAAGTACCTATCCCACAGACACAAAAAAAATCACCAATCTAGGGCATGTTCGTGGAGTTACTGCCGAAAGTATTTTGAGTAAAAAACCGACGCATGTGTTGGTATTTGAAGATGAATTAAATCCACGATTGAAACAACAATTAGAAAAAGCAAAGATCAATGTACTTGTTTTTAAACGCGATTTCTCAGTTGAAAGTACTAAAACCGTAATCACACAGATTGGAAAATGGGTGAATAAAGAAACCGCTGCTAAAACGCTTATTCGGCAAATTGATCAGGACCTCAAAGCGGTCACTCAATTGACAAAAAGTCCACGTGTGTTATTTGTTTATGCGAGGGGAGCGGGAACAATGATGGTAGCAGGTGATAATACTCAAATGGCAAGAATGATTCACCTTGCTGGAGGTCAAAATGCTACAACTGGTTTCGATGATTTTAAACCATTAACAGCAGAAGCAGTTGTAGCGGCAAATCCAGCTATCATTTTGTTATTTGATTCAGGCAAATCAAGTTTAAATGATGCAGGCGGAATACTAGCAATTCCTGGAATAAAAATGACAATTGCAGGTAAAAACAAAGCGATTATTTCCATGGATGGTCAATTATTGAGTGGTTTTGGACCACGTGTTGGTAGTGCAATTGCTCAGTTAAATAGTGAATTCAATCAGCTGAAATAATAGGATGGAACGTAAAGTAAAAAGAGTGTTTATGCTGCTAATAATTTTAGTGTTGCTATCAGCGATCGCCTCAATGTGCTTAGGTGCGTTGCCTATTTCACCCAAACAAGTCTTCGCTATTCTTGCCCATACAGCAGGTTGGGATACCGGGATTTTGTATGATGAAATGAATGAACAAGTTTTACTTACTTTGCGTTTACCACGCGTGATTCTTGCTTTATTGGTTGGAACTGCACTTGCAGTATCGGGAGTTGCTTTGCAAGGTGTTTTCAGAAATCCACTTGTCGATTCAGGTTTGATTGGCATTGCATCTGGAGCTTCATTTTTTGCGGCTTTATATCTATTAATGGGAAGTGCAATTCCGTTTCTCATTGCAGGAAACACAGCACTAACCTTAGCTTTTGTTGCTTTTTTAGGAGCTGGAATAACTACTTCAATTGTGTATCGAATTTCACGGTTTCAGCAATCAATTCAGATCACAATGCTCATTTTAGCAGGAGTTGCCTTGAATGCAATTGCGGGTGCTTTAACTGGATTATTGACCTATTTAGCCTCAGAAAGTGAATTACGAGATTTGACATTTTGGTCACTCGGAAGTCTCGGTGGAGCAACATGGGAAAATTGTGTCATTTTAACCCCGTTTGTACTCATTCCCTTATTGTTCATTTTTCGTTTATCAAGTGCTTTAGATGCATTTGCTTTAGGAGAACAATCAGCCTATTTTCTAGGGACGAATACGAAAAAAACAAAATTGATTGCATTTATAGCAGCAACAGCAATGGTTGGTGCGAGTGTTTCATTTGTCGGTGCAATTGGTTTTATAGGTTTGGTAATTCCCCATATCTTACGTTCTATTGTTGGGCCAAGTCATCGCCAATTGATCCCCCTTTCAGCATTAGCAGGTGCAACTTTACTCTGCCTTTCAGATCTAATTAGCCGAACTATTTTAGCTCCTACTGAAGTTCCTGTGGGGATCATTACAGCTTTGGCCGGAACGCCGATACTTTTTGTGATTATTTTAAGACAGAAAAAGCGCTTATTCGTATGATTTTAGCTGAAAACATAGCGCTCTGTCGAGGAAATAAAACCATTTTTGAACCTGCTTCATTTCGATTTGATTCACCAGAATTTGTTGCAATTATTGGTCCGAATGGAGCGGGTAAAAGTACCTTGTTGCAATTGTTATCTGGATATTTCCCACCATCGGCAGGAAGTGTTACCATTCATAAAAAACAAGCTGATAAATGGCAACCGAATGAGTTAGCACGGTTGAGAGCCTATTTACAACAGCAACAATCCGTATTTGAGTCATTTAGTGTGGAAGATGTGCTCATGATGGGACGTTCTATATACATGCACTCGCACCCAAAAAATCTAGATCAAGAGCTTGTTACAGATGCCTTAACAAATTTGAATTTAGTGCATCGGAAAAATGAACCATTTAATCAGTTTTCTGGAGGAGAACAACAGCGCATTCAGTTTGCTAGAACACTTTTACAACTAGATGAAACCGGTACTGAATCGCTCGTTGGTAAAACCCTCTTTTTAGATGAACCATTGAATAACCTTGATTTGTATTATCAATACAATCTGTTGCAAATGGCTAGAGAACGTGTCGTGAATCGTGGTGGTACGGTCATCGCTGTATTACACGACTTAAATATGGTTTACCAATTTGCAGATCGTGTTATTGTGCTTTCAGGTGGAAAAACACTCATTGATTCGCCAACTGAAGAGGCAATGGTGCCCGAATTATTGAGTACTATCTATCAATTAACAATAAAAAAAATACAACTAGAGAATCAGTTACCCTATTTCGCGGTAATGAATCTATCGACCTCTCAAAAACAAATTAAGCATGAACGAGAGCTTACAAATCACTATTAAAACAATTCAATTATGGAATTAGTAACAGGAAATTTAAAAGAACGCTACGCCGATTTGAAAGAACGGCATCTAAGAATTCGCGAAGCAGCAAAACAATTAGATGTAAGCGAAGTGGAATTAGTCGCACTTGACTGTGGTAACAATGTAACCCGCTTACGTTCTGAATTTGAAGCCATTCTAGGTCAACTAGAACAAATTGGATATGTAATGGCTTTGACACGTAATGAAGAAGTGGTTCACGAACGAAAAGGAATTTATCAACATGCAACTTTCGGACCCTATGCAAGTATGTTTATTGGAAAAGATATTGATCTACGTATTTTTTTAAACGCATGGGATAGTGTATTTGCAGTCACAGAATTCAACAATGAACAACCGCGTTATAGTCTTCAGTTTTTCGGAAAAGACGGAATGGCATTGCATAAAATTTACCTCGAAAAGGAAAGTAATCTAGCTGTTTACTTTCAATTGATCAACGAATTTAAACACATTGATCAAGGACAAATTCAAGACGTAAGGAAACAAGAGTATATTCCTGAAGTAGAATTAAATGATGAGGAAATTGATGTAGAAAACTTTCACAAAGTATGGAAAGAACTGAAAGATACGCACGATTTCTTTGGAATGTTAAAACAATTCAGCGTTACACGAACACAAGCCTTACGTTTAGCTCCAAGTACACATTTTGCAACTAAAATAAGTAATACAGGTTTACGTCAAGCATTGAACCATGCAGCACAGACACAAACATCAATTATGGTCTTTGTCGGAAATCCAGGAATTATTCAAATCCACACAGGAGCCGTTAAAAATATCGTCGATCATGGTCCATGGATTAATGTCTTGGATCCTGCATTTAATTTACACGTGAAAGAAGGTGCGATCACAGAATCATGGGTGGTGCGTAAACCAACTACTGATGGAATTGTAACATCACTGGAATTATTCAACGAACGAAAAGAACTGATCTGTACCCTTTTTGGAGAACGTAAGCCAGGAATTCCTGAACTCGATAGTTGGCGAGCAATTGTTGAACAATTAAATTAAAAGGAAATGGTGCCTCGAATACTACTGTTTTTGTTAGTGTCTTTTGGAGCTAGGGCTCAATCGGTTATTACACTCATTTCACTTGAAAACAATCAAGAAATAGGTGAGAAAGCGGTTGTTTTTCTGGACAGTACATCTACTGTTATTTATTTGACCCAAACAAGTGTTCGAGGCACTTTTACTTTACCTGATTCGCTCTTTGTTTCGAATGAAGAACACGTTTTTTCTCTCAAAACAACCGATTTTTTAACAGAACAGGTTCGATTACGGAAGTATGAATCTCGCATAATCTACCTCGTTTCGTCGGTTGGAGAAATCGATGAGGTTGTTGTTACAGGGCAGATTTCTCAACGAACGAGTGATCAGTCAGTTCAAAAAGCACGCATTATTGATCGAGCTGTCATGGATGCAAAAGGAGCAGTAAACCTTAAAGATGTGCTCCAATCAGAATTAAATATCCGGATCAGTCAAGATCAGGTTTTGGGAAGTGGTATGAGTTTGCAGGGAATGAACGGTCAAAATATTAAAATACTTATTGATGGTGTTCCCATAATTGGTCGCCTAGATGGGGAAATTGATCTGAGTCAAATCAATCTCTCAACTATTGAGCGTATTGAAATCATTGAAGGACCGTCCAGTGTTTCTTATGGTAGTAATGCCTTGGCAGGAACAATTAATTTGATTACTAAAAAACGGGAAAAAGCAGGGCAACAAATCCAACTAAATTCGTACTTTGAAACAGTTGGTAATTACAACCTTGATGGGAGGTTCACCTCCACTATCCGGAAATCTCAATTGCAACTTTTTGGTCAGCGAAATTACTTTGATGGATGGATCAATACGGATCCGTTTTACGATTTACCTAAAGAAAAAATAGCCGATTCTAGCCGTTATCAAACGTGGAAACCTAAATTACAGTACCAAGCAGGTCTCAAATGGCTTATTCCGATAAAACGATTGACACTAACACCATATGCTGATTATTTTCACGAAACTATTCACAACAAAGGATTGCCCCGTCCTCCTTATTTTAATACCGCCTTTGATGATTATTTTCGGACACAACGGTTCAATCAAGGACTCACAATAGATGCGCCATTCAATCGAAAATATAAATTACAAGGTGTTATAGCGTTTAATCACTATCAACGCATAAAAAACACCTACCTCAAAAACCTCAATACACTTGATCAGCAACTCACTTTAACGGCGGGTGATCAAGATACAACTCGTTTTTCAGCTTTAATGTCGCGTATGTCATGGGTGAAATACCAAAAAGAGAACCTATTTAATTATGAATTGGGGTATGATTTTACGCATGAAACTGCTGACGGAAAACGAATTCTTGATTCCCATCAAACAATCACAGAAGTTGCGCTATTTTCAAACTGCGAATTGGAATGGAAAAAACTGATTATTAAACCAGGACTTCGCTATACGTATAATTCTGGGTATAAATTTGCGCTTACACCAGCTTTGAATTTGAAATATGATGTATTAAAATGGACATTTCGAGCTGGTATTGCAAACGGTTTTCGCTCACCAACAATCAAAGAACTCTACCTCGATTTTGTAGATATTAATCACACAATTCAAGGTAATATTCATCTAAAACCCGAACAATCCATGCATTATCAATTGTGGATTGGAACAAAACGATTCATTGGAAAACACTCCTTGTTAATCGATGTAAACGGTTATTATCAAAAGGTCGATCAAAAAATAACGCTTGCACAATCAACGGTGGGGACTTCCTATTCTTACTTTAATCTAGCTAATTTTGAAGTGATTGGATTTCAATCAGTCATCGATTTCAAACTCAATAAGCACCAATTAAAAGCTGGTTTTGCCTATGTAGGTTCAAAAAGTGATTTGACGACAAATGGGTATGCTTTTTCGCCAGAATTCACACTCACAACCAGTGTTTTATGGAAGAAATCCAATATACAATTCACGGCTTTTTACAAATATACAGGAAAGGTGCTCACCTACCTTCAACCAGAAGATGAACAATCAATTACAGCCTTTATGAATGATTACCAGATTTTAGATGTAAACGCTACTCGCGAATGCTGGAATAAAAAAGTCATGGTGTCCATCGGTGCTAAAAACTTGTTTGATGTGCAACAGGTAGGAGCAGTAAATAACACAGGGACTCATACGAGTTCATCAACTTCAACACCAATCGGGTGGGGAAGAAGCGTGTATCTTAAATTACAAGTTAATCTACATTATAAAAAATGAAACGTTTTTTTCCAGTTGCATCTTTGTTTATATTGGTTGTTGTTGCTTGCGAAAAAGCGGAACTCCCCAAACCCTTATCTGGTTTATCATCAACCAATACCGTTCAAGTAAATATGGGCAGCGATTATAGTAATCAATTGTTTCTTGAATTGGCTACAGCATCTATTGTATCTCAAAACAACCGAGAAATATGGGATTTGGGATTTGAAAATGGTATAAATGGCAGACATATTATACTCAATAGCTCCAAATTCATGGCAATGAGTAAAACCAATTCCGAAGATTTAGCAACCGTATCTTCACAGACAGCTGTTACCTGGCTCTACGATAATCAGTCGGGTAAAAAAGATTCTTCCAGCTTTTATAATTGGGAATTAAATAAGGTTTATATCATCGATAAAGGAATCAGTGTTACTGGGCAACAATTAGGGAAAATCAAAATGCAAATCATCGCTTTCACAGAAACAAGTTATACGATTCGTTGGGGAGCAACACTGAATGCAACACTAATTGAAACAACGACTATCAATAAATCAACTATGTACAATTTTACTTTCTTTTCCTTTTTAAGCGGAGAAACAGTAGTGATTGAACCTGAAAAAGATAGTTGGGACTTGTGCTTTACTAGTTATACGAACAATTTTTCCGACGGAACACCGTATCTTGTCACTGGAGTGCTTTCCAACCGCAATCTTACACGTGTTGCTGAAAGTCTGTTACCTTTTGAAGCAGTTGATTTCACTTATGCAAGTACACTCAATTATTCAACTGATATTGATATCATTGGATATGATTGGAAAACGTTTGATTTTGATCAATCACTGTACATCATTCAATTTGATAAAGTATACATTATTCAATCTGTTCAAGGATTGTACTACAAACTCCGTTTTCTTGATTTTTATGATGACTTGGGAACCAAAGGAGCGCCAACGTTTGAGTTATACGCAATAATACCTTAGATGCATGATCTATTATCGAATGGAGGATTTTAAGTCAGTTATTCTATGTTCAAATCGAATTATCTGAACTAAAAAATCACAAACAAAAAAAATCCAGCTAGAAAACTAACTGGATTTCGAAGCAATTAAAATGAATTAAGCTGCTTTTTTACCTGAACAGCAAGATCCTGATTTCTCAGATCCACAAGCTGCTTTAGAAGCGCATGCTTTTTTCGATTTTTTAGTTTTTTTCTTCTTGTCGTCGTCTTTCTTATTTACGACTTCAGTTGAAGCACCGTTAGTAGCAGCATAAACTGTAGCTGACATAGAACCAACGAAAAGCATCAATGTTAATGCAACAAATACTTTTTTCATGATTAATCTTTTAAGTGTTATAACGACTTAAAGTTAGTTATTTTTTGTCAATACTGCGAGGGTCGTTAACTTTGCTTTAACATCTTCGCCAATTTTAACATTTAATTGAGTTCCTAGCGGTAAGAAAACATCAACCCGTGAACCGAATTTAATAAATCCAAATTCTTCTCCGGTTGTAGCATTTTGACCTTCTTGAGCATAATAACAAATACGTCGAGCAACTGCTCCTGCAATTTGACGAAATAAAACTGATTGTCCAGTAGCATGTTCGACAACAAAGGTAGATCGTTCATTGTCTGTACTACTTTTAGGATGCCAAGCTACCAGAAACAATCCTTTGTGATAACGCGCAAATGTTACTTTTCCGCTAATTGGAAAATAATTGGCATGTACATTTAAGGGTGACATAAAAATTGAAACCTGAATGCGTTTGTCCTTAAAGTATTCTGTTTCTTCCACTTCTTCAATCACCACCACTTTTCCATCTGCTGGGCACAAAACATCGTTTTCACCAAATGTAAACGTTCGTTTAGGAATACGAAAAAATTGAACAATGAGATAGGCCAAAACAACAATTCCGAGACTCAATAAGAGAAAGAGCCATAACCAACCTGTCAATTGCCAAAGCAGGAAATTACCCCATTGCATAGCACTTAATACGATAGAGGCAAGAATGATGGTCGCGTAACCTTCACGATGTAATGTCATAGTGTTGAATTTTTTTAAAATTAATGATAAATCATCCAAAGACCGTAAAAAATTGGAATTGCCATTAAAGCAGCATCGAATCGGTCAAGGATTCCGCCATGACCTGGGAGAAGTGTACCCGAATCCTTTACTCCAAGTTGTCGTTTGATTTGAGATTCAAATAAATCCCCGAAAATGGCAGCAACAGCAACTAATGGTGAACAAATGATCCAGAAAATGAGCGGCATTTCAGAAACGTAAACAGACCAAAGAAATCCAACTCCTAACGTGAAGATAATTCCACCAATTGTTCCTTCCCATGTTTTTTTTGGTGAAATTCGTTCGAATAATTTGGTTTTACCGATCAAACGTCCCGTTGCATAAGCCATTGAATCATTCGTCCAAATAAGAATGAACATCCCTATGATCTCCCATTTATTTCCTGGTGTAAAACACATGTGGGTAATCAGAAGAAAGGGAATGAGAATGTACAACCAACCAAAAAAAGTAAGGGCACTGCGTTGAATAGCATTGGTTGAATCTGCATAAATAGATGTAATCAAGCTAATCACGGCAATTAAAATAACCGAAAAGGAAACTACTTCATTCGTTAACATTCCTGCGAAATTTGTTATAAAACCACCAAATACTAGCAGAGCTACTAGTAAAGTCAATATTCGAGGAATCTTGTATACGGTGTTTTTGTTGATGAGTCCAGTAAATTCATGAATACCAAGGAGCATAAAACCGCCAAAAATGTGTGATGCAGCCCATTGATTCCAGAGAATTGCACCAATAATAGCTGAGATGAAGACAATTCCTGTAAGTAGACGAACGACTAAATTATTCATGAGTTTTATTGCCTTGCTGTTAGCGGATGTAAAATTAGTATAAAAAGCAAAATCCCGACTGAAGCAATCGGGATTTGCAGGCTATTTTTTGCGAGAGATAGGACTTATTGTTTGTCCGGATCTTCTGTTTTTTCTTCTTCTTTATTTTCACCGTTTAATGGCTCAACATCTCCTGAAGCGGATATTTTTTCTTCCTCAGTAGCAGTTTCTTCTGATTCTTTTTCTGTTGGTTCATCTGAAGCTTCCAAATCAGGTTCAACCATTACTTGATTAAATTCTGTTGTTGCTTTATCAATGATCTCTTCAACTCCCCAAGCACGTTTTCCGAAAATTTCTTCTAGATCTTCTTTAAAGATCACCTCTTTTTCCAATAATTTATCGGCAAGTAAGGTCAATTTATCTTTGTTTTCAGTAAGAATTGTCAAGGCTCTTTGGTATTGAAACTCGATCATTTTACTTACTTCTTCATCAATGATACGAGCCGTTTCATCTGAATAAGGTTTTGTGAACATTTCACGTCCTTGAGAATCATAGTAAGAAATATTTCCAATGCGCTCATTAAGACCGTAGATGGAAACCATCGCATAAGCTTGTTTGGTTACCTTTTCTAAATCACTCAAAGCACCAGTAGAGATTTGACCGAAAATTAATTTTTCAGCAGCTCTACCGCCTAATGCAGAGCACATATCATCTAAGATTTGCTCAGTCGTTGTAATACTGCGTTCTTCTGGCAAATACCATGCAGCACCTAATGAGCGACCACGCGGTACAATCGTAACTTTTACCAAAGGATGCGCATGTTCCAGTAACCAAGAGGTTGTAGCATGACCAGCTTCATGAAAAGCAATTGCACGTTTTTCACCAACGGTGATAATTTTATTTTTCTTTTCTAATCCACCAATGATTCGATCCACCGCATCTAAGAAATCTTGTTTTTCAACGAATTTTTTCTCTTTTCGTGCGGCGATCAAGGCAGCTTCGTTACATAAATTGGCAATATCTGCACCTGAGAATCCAGGCGTTTGTTTCGCCAAGAAATCAATATTCAAATTAGGAGCTAATTTCAATGGTTTTAAATGCACTTGGAAAATTTCCATTCGCTCATTTAAATCTGGCATGTCGACGTAAATTTGTCGATCAAAACGCCCAGCACGCATCAAGGCACTATCTAATACATCTGCACGATTGGTTGCAGCCAAGATGATTACACCTGAATTTGTGCCAAAACCATCCATTTCAGTCAACAATTGATTCAAGGTGTTTTCACGCTCATCATTTGAGCTAAATCCAGCATTTTTACCTCTTGCACGACCAATTGCATCAATTTCATCAATGAAAATAATAGCTGGAGATTTTTCTTTGGCTTGTTTAAAGAGATCACGTACTCTAGAAGCACCAACTCCAACAAACATTTCAACGAAATCTGAACCAGATAAAGAGAAGAACGGAACTTTTGCTTCACCTGCAACAGCTTTTGCCAGTAATGTTTTTCCAGTTCCTGGAGGGCCAACCAAGAGTGCGCCTTTTGGTATTTTTGCTCCTAACTCAGTATATTTTTTCGGATTTTTCAAGAATTCAACGATTTCTTGAATTTCTATTTTAGCTTCTTCTAAACCTGCGACATCCTTGAATGTTACATTGGTTGATTTTCCTTTGTCATAAATTTGAGCACGTGATTTTCCAATATTGAAAATTTGACCACCAGCACCTCCGCCAGCACCGCCAGACATGCGTCGCATGATAACAATCCAAATAATAATGATAATCAGAATAGGGAACAGAAAACTAAGAATGCTGCTTGCGTAATTCACTTCTTCTTCTGGTTCATACTCTATTTCGCGTTTTCCTGCCAGTTTCCGTTGAACATTTTTTGAATTAATGGTTTCAATAAAAGCACCAGCATCTACTATTTTCAAAGAAAATTCAGGGCTATTACTAGAGGAAAGACCTTTGCTTTTTGTATTCAAAGCCTTTCTCATTTTTTTGAATTCGTCTGTTGTTCCTTGATTGACAAACTCTTTTCCAGCTTTTGTTAATCGGAAATCAGCTCGTGCATGGTTAACGATTTTCAACTCTTGTACATAACCAGAGTCAGCCAATTGCATGAAAGTAGCTTGTTTTTTGATTTCAATATCAGCGGAACCGCCCATAAATAATTGAAATGCAATGATGGCAACACCAATTGCTGCGTAAACCCAATAAATCGCATACGGGTTACGTTTTGGCTTATTACTATTATTTTCTGACATAAGTCTTTGTTTAATTTAAGTTAGGCACATCGGTGCGGATGGCGTCCGACCATAAATCTTCTAATTCGTAGAAATGACGAGCATCTTTGTAAAATATATGAGCGACAACGCTTACATAATCTAGCAAAATCCATTCGGAATTAGTCTTTCCTTCTTGGTGCCAAGGCTTTTCTTTTAACTCTTCACGAGTATGACGCGTTACTGTTGAACTTATTCCGTCAACTTGTGTGGAAGATTCTCCTGAACAAATAACGAAAAAGTCAGTTACGGCATTTGCTATATTACGCAAATCGAGTACAACAATATCTTTCGCTTTGTTTTCTTGCATTCCTTCTACTATTGCGTTGCAGAGTATTTCGGAATCTGTATCTAGTTTTAATTTATACATTCGTAATTTTGTGTTCACAAATCTAAGCAATTATCGGTTAGATTTGTTTCAGTATTAATTGCTAATCAATGTTAATTTACAATGATCGGACGTAAACTCATTCTTCTTGATGAGATAGACTCAACGAACAATTATACTGCCAAGTTACTAAATGATGGTAAAATGGCACATGGAACTGTTATTTTGGCAGATAAACAGACGAATGGTAGAGGGCAACGTGGAAATAGTTGGTTTTCTGATGCTGGAAACCAGTTTACTTGCTCAATTTATGTTGAAACTGCTTTTTTGTCAGCCGAACGGTATTGGATTTTGAATTTAGCAGTTGCTTTGGCTGTTCGGGAAACAATTCAATCGCTGATAACTGAAAAAGTCGCAATTAAATGGCCAAACGATTTGTTGGTTACCGATAAAAAAATGGCTGGAATATTGATCGAAACCCAATGGCGATCTGGAACAATTCAAGGTGCAATAATTGGAATAGGAATTAATTTAAACAGCGAAACAACCCTAAATTCCAGTTGTGCATTGCACGATTTTAGGACTGAACTACTTAAACCAATTGATTTGATTCCTTCGCTACTATCAGCTATGCAACGTAATTGGCAGCGATTGATTGAGGGGAATTGGAATGACATCATTACTGAATACCAGCATCAACTCTGGAGAAAAGACGAATCTCAGGTTGTTGAAAATGTAGAAGGTAAAAAGATGAACGGAATTATTCGTGGAATTGATGGAACTGGGAATCTTTTAGTTGAAACAAATGGAGAAATCCAATCTTATGGATTAAAAGAGCTTAAATTCCAGTACTAAAACTGCTCTTTCAATTGACCTGACATGTAATTGAACAAGCCAATCAATGGTTTTTCCACCATCATTTTCAAGAAAATATTTACATCACCAATAAACTCAATGTGTCCTTCTGTTTGATCCTCATTTTCTTTTAAATGAACAGTTAACGTGTAGCTGAACGGCGCCTTTTCACCAGATTTCATGTGAATTCGCATGGGAGGATCAACATCAACATACAATAATGAAATCAAAAATCCACCTTGAACTTTGAACGTGCATCCAAGTTCATGACCATGAAAATCAGATATTTTATCAGCAGGAAGCAAACATTCAATATTAGGAGAATGTGAAAGAAACTCAAAAATAGCAATGATGGGTGCTTGAATTACGGCTGTTTCGCTAATTATTTTCATGATAGATCAGTTTGCTGACCAAGATTCAGGAGCAGTTTTCCATTCTTTCAATGACTGAACATCAGAATCGTTGATGTATTCTAATTTTAATGCTTGATCGATTAGATGGTCATAATCAGTCAATGTAACAAACGGACATTCGGCTTCTTGAAAATTTCGTGTTGCTACTTCAAAACCGTAAGTAAAGATTGCGATTAATCCACGAACATCACATCCTGCATCACGCAACGCTTTTACAGCCGTTAAACTACTTCCTCCTGTTGAAATCAGGTCTTCAATCACAATGATCTTTTGGCCTTTTTCGAAATGACCTTCGATTTGATTTCCTAAACCATGTCCTTTAGCAGAACTGCGAACATAGATAAATGGAATACCTAATTCTTGTGCAACCAGCGCTCCTTGTGCGATTCCTCCAGTAGCAACTCCAGCAATAGCATCTGGTTTTCCAAACTGTTCTAAGATCGCTTCAGCATAACCTTGGCGAATGTGTGTACGTATAGCAGGGTAGGATAGTGTCTTACGGTTGTCACAATAAATCGGCGAAGACCAACCAGAAGCCCAAGTGAAGGGTTGATTCGGTTGAAGCTTTACCGCTTTTATTTGAAGCAGAAATTCTGCTACCTTTAACGCTCTGTCCTTATTTAAAATCATGGCGACAAATGTACAAAGTTTTTATAGATAACAAACCGATTATTTTTACAGAAAAATGGATAAAATCGCCTAAAACACTCGATTTTGTGTTAGTTAATGTTAATTCATTCCTTCAGATTGATTTAGTAAAATGCAGGTTTGATTTACCAATTGGTGTATTATTGGTGGTGATTGCCAACTATCCAGAAAAGGCTATTCAGTCTGCATTTAGTCGTTATAAACTCGTTGAGGCTGCAGGTGGTATCGTTAAACGAAAAAATACGTATTTATTTATTGAACGTCTAGGTGTTTGGGATTTACCCAAAGGTAAAATGGAACAAGGTGAATCTCCAAAAGAAACAGCCGTGCGTGAAATTGAAGAAGAATGTGGTATTTCAAACCCAATCATCAGTAAATTATTGGGAGTAACCTATCACTCCTACACTTTTAAAGGTGAATTAACCTTGAAAAAGAATTGGTGGTATGCTTTGAAATATGATGGTCCAAAGGAATTAAGTCCACAATCAGAAGAGGATATTACACAAGCAGTTTGGCTAACCAAAAAAGAATGGGGGAAAGTGATGGATAATACCTATGCTTCTATAATAGAGGTGATCAATTGGGCAAAGTAGGTATAGGATTTAACAGTAGGCACAGGATGCATCCTGAGCCTACTAATGATGCATCCTGAGCCTACTAAATAATTCATTACAGATGTAAAGCAAAAAAGCCCATCATTGTTTTATACAATTCAATTTGATTGTTTTCATTTCCAAATCCATGACCTTCATTGTATTTTACCATGTAAGGAACATCGAAACCTTTTGCGCGTAAACTACTTACGATTTGATCCGATTCGTTGATGTTTACACGTGGATCATTGGCGCCTTGAATGACAAATAAAGGTTTGTTGATTTGTTCTATATTCAACGCAGGAGATACCGTTTCCATGATCTTTTTGTCTTCCTCACTTTCAGGATTGTACCATTGTTCATAAACTTGTCCAAGGTAAGGTTTCCAGTATTCTGGGAATGATTTGAAGAAAGTAAATAAGTTTGAAACCCCAACATAATCAACGCCGCATTTATACAAATTAGGTGTTTTGACTAAGCTGCCTAATGTTGCTAAGCCACCGTAACTACCTCCGTAAATGGCGATGCGATTTTTATCAATAAATCCAAGTTTTTTGGCATAGCTAACGGCATCTTCTAAATCATTGAGCATGTTGCGTCCGATTTGTTTATTCCCAGCCATCATAAATTCTTTGCCATATCCGCCGGAACCACGGTAATTCACTTGAATGGTTGCATAACCACGACTGGCAAACAATTGCGTTTCAGGATTGAATCCCCAATAATCTCTTACTCCATATGGGCCACCATGTGGATTGACAATAAGCGGTACTTTTTTACCTTTTTTGATCCCATTAGGAATGGTAATGTACCCATAGAGTTCCAGCCCATCGCGACTCGTAAAGTGGAAAGGACGAATTACCGCCATCTCAGCTGGCTTCAATTGTGGCATAAGATCTATCAGGAGTTTGAAATTACCTTTTTCAACATCAAATATATAGTAACTACCATACAGCCGATCACTGCCTATATAGAGCAATAATTTATCTTCCTCATCCGTAATACTTACAATGGAATAATTCATGTTAGGAAACATATTGCTGATCAGATTATGCCATCCTTGAAAGGTTTTGCTTATTGGAACAACAACGTTTTTTTCGCCAGTATAGGAATAGTAATCAATTTCATACTTGCGTTTGCGCGAAAGAAATAAACCATCCACATCAAAGGTAGGATCGGAGTACAATTTTTTAAGGATTTTTTTTTCTTTTAAATCATACAGCATGATTTCTGTTGTGTTATTTTCCAAGTTCGAAGAAACATAAGCATCATGTGGGGATTCGGTTGAATAATCGAAACTAATAATGTTAAATTGATCTTTCCAACTCGTCGTAATCACCTTTTCAAATGGTTCGTTGCTATCTTTTCTGTAATAAAGCGTATAATTTACAACGTCTTCTTGCTGTGTATATCCTCTCAATTCACCATTTTTATCGAATTCGAATGCCACGATTGGTGAATCAGATTTTGGATTTTCATAAAGCAATTCCAATTCTCCATTGTTAATGTTGAGTCGATATGGTTCAAAAAACTGAGGATTATTTTTATTCATGCTGATGATCAAATAATCGGGTTGTTCTTTGAGTCGTTTCAGAATAGTTGTATTGACTCCTTCAAATGGTGTGAGCGCAACAGCATTCGAACCATCAATGTTTACTGCAAATAACCGGTAGTTTTCGTTTCCACCTTGATCTTGTAAGTAAACGATTCGCGTTTCATTGACCCACATATAACCATTGATTAGTTCTTCTTTTTCCTCAATAATACGTGTGATTTTACCTGTTGTAACTTCTTTTACATATACATGGTTTTTGCTGTTTTCATCTTTTTCTTGGTAAGATAAATAACTCCCATTTGGAGAAAATTGAAAAGAAGTTTGTGCAGGTTTAGCAAAATAATCTTCAACAGAGTAGGTAAAGTTTCCGTTTCCTTTTGAGGCTAAATTTGAGAGCTCTTCTGCAGATGATGGTAAAGAGGTGTTTCCAGGTAATGTTGACATGGTATCTTTTTGTGAAAAACCTTGAAAGCAAAGCACAAGGATATTTAAAGTAAGAAATTGCGTTTTGAACATCTGTATCTTTTTGATTCTGTAGGGATACTACCGTGAATTATTCGTCTACAATAATACTTGAATTTTATCTGGTATCGTTTAACTGAACCTTAATAATCGTTAATTAAGGTTAGTTGAAAGGATCTTTTAGTGACCAAATGATAAAGTAGTGAACATCACTTTCTATTTTACGACTTTCTAACTATCTTCGCCCAGCTTTATAAAAGCCTATTTGAAGTTATTTCTATGGAACAAATTGCACCCTATAAGTCTCAAAACAATATCCGAATTGTAACCGCTGCTTCGTTATTTGACGGTCACGATGCTGCGATCAACATCATGAGACGTATCATTCAATCAACTGGCTGTGAGGTCATTCATCTTGGTCACGATCGTTCGGTTGAGGAAGTTGTTGATACCGCGATTCAAGAAGATGCACAAGCAATTGCAATGACTTCTTATCAAGGAGGACACATTGAATATTTTAAATACATGCAAGATTTATTGCGTGAAAAAGGTGCTCCACATATTAAAATTTTCGGTGGAGGAGGAGGAACAATTCTCCTTTCTGAAATCGAAGAGTTACATAAATACGGGATTACACGCATTTATCACCCAGATGATGGTCGCACAATGGGCTTGCAAGGAATGATCAATAATTTGGTCGAACAAGCGGATTATCCATTGGGAAATGTGTTGACAGATGAAATTGATCACATTCAAGAAAAATTTGTTCCTGCAATCGCTCGTTTAATTTCAGCTGCTGAAAATTATCCTGAATTGTCTGCTCCAGTGATGGAAAAAGTACATGCAATTGCGGCTGGAAATCAGGTTCCAGTGCTTGGAATTACTGGTACTGGTGGATCTGGAAAATCGTCTTTGGTTGATGAATTGGTTCGCCGCTTTTTGGTTGATTTTCCTGAGAAACAAATTGCTGTGGTTTCTGTAGATCCTTCGAAACGAAAAACAGGAGGTGCGTTATTGGGTGACCGAATTCGCATGAATGCCATTAAAAATCCACGGGTTTACATGCGCTCGTTGGCGACTCGTCAATCCAATTTAGCTTTATCGAAGCACGTTTCAGAAGCCATTCAGATTCTTAAAGCTGCCAATTACGATTTGATCATTTTGGAAACTTCTGGAATTGGTCAATCAGATACTGAAATCCTCGATCATTCGGATGCTTCATTGTACGTGATGACACCTGAATACGGTGCTGCAACACAATTGGAGAAAATTGACATGCTCGATTTCGCAGATGTGATTGCACTGAATAAATTCGATAAACGTGGTGCACTAGATGCTTTGCGTGACGTAAGAAAACAATACCAACGCAATCACCAATTGTGGGACAAAAATGTGGACGAAATGCCCGTTTTTGGGACAATCGCTTCGCAATTTAATGATCCAGGAATGAATACCTTGTACAAGGTGATCATGGATACGGTGAAAGCAAAAACAAACGCAGATTTCAATTCTAAATTTGAGATCACACGTGAAATGTCTGAGAAGATTTTTGTGATTCCGCCCGATAGAACACGTTATTTATCAGAGATTTCTGAAAACAATCGTGGGTTTGATAAATGGGTGAACAATCAAGTGGCTGTTGCTGATCGTTTAGACGGATTACAACGCACTTTGGAAACACTTCAATCGTCCAAACTCGAAGACAAAGACCGATTGATCAAAGGAATTCAAGAAACATTTGAATTAGAAAAACGCAATATTGATCCATACAATTGGGAGTTATTGCAAAACTGGGAAGCGAAGAAAGCTTTGTATAAAGCA
>JAYSRF010000262.1:0-19115 GCA_043721195.1 Fluviicola sp.
ATTGAATTCTTTCCATTAGCATTCTCAGAATATTTCTATTAACAAGAAATTATAAATAATAGAAGGATTTGTCAGTGATGCTGTCAGTAAAAAACAAAAAACGCTTGTAATCAGTTGATATACAAGCGTTCAAGTTTTTCATCTGTGATCCCGCTGGGATTCGAACCCAGGACCCATACATTAAAAGTGTATTGCTCTACCAGCTGAGCTACCGAATCTTATTGTTCACATTCACTTAATCTTCATGAATGCTAGTCCGACTTTCTGTTAGACGGGTGCAAAGATAGGTATCTTTTATTCTTTTACAAGTGATCGGTGAAATTTTCTGAAAAAAAATCAATGGAACTGCACTAACACACTGATTTCAAACCTCAAAAAAAAAGAATTAGAATGAAAAAAAATCGTAATTCACAGTGGAGTATGGATTTCTTGAACTCAATGAAGTGAACTGGAAGTGATCAAACGATTACTTTTGTAACCGATGGCAAAAAGGAAACGTTCTTTAAAAATCAGAATTAAACGGCTTGGGATAGCACTCATGATCTGTTGGGGGACTGGACTGGTTATCTTTTTCTCCAATCCAGTTTGGTCAAAACAACAATTGGATAAAGCCTATAACTGGATTGCCAACAAAACATTCAAACCAATTCCTAGAAAAGAACCGTGTTTGGAACATGAGACCTTCGCCTGGCAAATGATCGATGGTGTAGATGAATATTGGGTGCATTCTGCAACACATGGTATTGAACCACTTAAATTCGTACGTGATATTCAACCGGCTGTGGATAGCGGAAAATTAATCCCAATTCTTCCAACGGAGAATTACTTTGTAGATACTATGCGTTATTCATTTCCTTTTGCCGTTCCTAAAACAAAGGAATTTATCGATACCATTGCAGCTCGATTTCAAGCAAAACTGGTCAACACACGCTATCATGGTGCTCGAATTGTTGTTACATCTGTGTTAAGAACCAAAAGTTCTGTGGCGCGTTTGGTCAGACATAACCGCAATGCAATTCGTAATAGCGCCCACTTACATGGAACAACATTTGATTTATCGTATGCCAATTATGATTTCAAACGACCGTTGCATCCAACAGAAGCCGAATATTTGAAAGAAGTGTTAGCCGTCACTTTATTCGAATTGAGAAATGAGAAAAAATGTTGGGTCACCTATGAGATTTTTCAAACCTGTTTTCACGTTGTGGCACGATAATAGCCTGAATTCTGAATCTGAATTTAAAGTCGAATTCAGGTTAGTAGTAATGAATTGCTTAATTTTAAGTTAAAATAGGTTGAAGTGTGTGTAACGTTTCTCAATTTTAACCCTATAAAATTGCAATTGAACACATTAAAAAATAGATCATGAGGATTAGTATTCTAGCTATAATAGCATTCATTTTAACTTCAATCACTGCTGGGGCGCAAATTAAGTTCGAACACCTAACATTGGCAGAAGCTATGGTGAAGGCGAAAAAAGAAAATAAACCCCTGTTTGTTGATGTACATGCTACATGGTGTGGTCCGTGTAAACGAATGGCGGCAACTGCTTTTGTTGATCCTGTTGTTTCGCAATTGTACAATAAAAATTTCATCAATGTGAAAATTGATGGTGAAAAAGCGGATGGTCCTGCTGTTATGCAACAATATGGAATTACCGCCTATCCAACATTGTTGTATTTGAATGCTGATGGTACCATTTTCCGTAAAGTAGTCGGTGGAATGACAGCTGAAGACTTACTCAAACGAGGAAATGAAGCAATTCATCCAGATGATTCTCCATTGTGGATTGCCCGTAAAAAATACTATTCATCGAACTTAGAGCTTGTTGATTTAAGAGAATTTATTGGTGTGATGATCGCTGAAGATGGTGATTCATTGGGGTTGTTTGCGTCAGCTTATTTCAATGTGAATCAATCACTTAATTTGAAAGATGAAATTGATTTTAATGTCTTTTATCAACAAGAAAACGATCTTGAGAGTAAAAACAGCACTTATTTTTTAACAAACCCTTCTGAATTTCCAGTAGATGCCTATACGGGTAAAATCAAAGAATGGATCAACCAATCATTTGCAACTGCGATCGAGAAGAAAGATTATTCAATTGTTGAGTTAGTCGTTATCAAATTGTATCCTTATTGGGAGAAAGCAGAAACATTGGATCAGGATCAAGTGACGTATTTGGCATTTGTGAAAGAGCAATATGAGCGATATGCCAATCAATAAATAGTTTTATTTTTTCACACGTTTATTCTTTTTCACTCGATAGTTTAATCGTTGCAAAAACGGCATCAATAACAAATGCCATGCGTTCAAAATCCAATCGTTCCATCTTGTCACTTTTTTGATGGTAACTTTTATTGCGGTAAAAAGCCGTATCTGTTACCATTACTGCGCTGATCCCAAGTGCCCAATAGTTGAGATGGTCTGAGAAATCAATTCCTGGAAGACCTTTTGGACCTTTGAACTTTTTGGTTCTTACAGCGCTATTTTTTTTGAATCGTTTCGTGAATTTCCGTGCAAAATGACCAGGACCAAATTTATTCACCAGCGTGATGTAATTGCCACGACTTCCGTAAATCATGCGTAAAGCTTTGATAGGATAATCTTGTGTTTTCTTTTCGTCCACAAAATACCCAATCATTTCGAGGCAAATCATGCCCGTTACATCTACAGAATCCTTCTTAAGTGATTGCGCATGGATGTAGCTCCCCATGTATTCTGAACGAAAAAAGGGAGGTTCTTCTAGGGTGTAAGCAACTAAATCTATGCGTTGTTTCAAGGATTGACCTTTCAATTGTCGTGCTAATTCCAACAAACCAACTGTCCCACTAGCATTATCATCGGCTCCTTCTTGCTCGCCGCAAACGTCATAATGCGCACCAACAATCAGGCGTTCTATGTTCTCGGTTCCAAAACTTGCGATGACATTTTTGTATTCTCGGGTTCCAATTTTATAGGTTTGAAAATAGACTGTATCGGCATATTGTTGAAATTCTTTCAGCAGGTAATCGGCTATTTCATTCAATTGATCAACATGTTCGTAATTGCGCGAAACGGCTGTTTTGGTTAAAACGGTCATGTGAGCTTTGATCAAATTGGTGTCCGATTGAGCCGAACATCCAATGGCAGTAAAAGAAAACAGAAGCAGTACAAATAATTTCATTGAGTTGGATTGAACGCTAAATGTACTAGAATTTGAGGTTAGTCAATTACGAAAAGGTTAAAATGGATAGTTTAATGATTGATCAGATTAAATCACGTTATTTCCTGCTATTTTTACTTTTTCTTGATACTATGGAGCCGCTAAAAGAATTATTTAATCGTGATTTTTATCACCAATTTGCCAACGAATTCAGTAAAATTGATCCGTCTTTTGAGGTGGAAGCATTCATACAATCGGTTACAAAAGGATTGGACGAACGATCGTTGAATGAGCGTATGCGCAATACTTCTGTAGTGCTGAAAGACTTTTTACCAGCTGATTACGAACAATCAATTGAACTCATGCGGATAGTGATTCCGAACCTAAAAAAAGGATACACCACATTGATTTTCCCCGATTTTGTTAGTCAATTTGGAAAGCAAACGATTGATATTTCATTAGATGCATTAAAATATTTTACCCAATTTGGATCATCTGAATTTGCGATTCGTACGTTTCTTCAGCAAGATTTTAATCGTACAATTCAAACAATGTATGCATGGGCAATTGACGAAAATCATCATGTTCGTAGATTGGCTTCTGAAGGATCACGTCCTCGCTTACCTTGGTCGTTCAAATTGCCTGAAGTGATTAAAAACCCTCGATTGACTCAACCAATTTTAGAACAATTGAAAACGGATCCGGAATTGTATGTGCGCAAGTCGGTTGCTAATCATCTGAATGATTTCTCGAAAGATAACCCAGCTTTTATGATTGATTTAGTGACGCAATGGGATCAATCACACCCACATACTGCTTGGATTGTAAAACATGGAACACGTACCTTGATCAAAAAAGGAAATACAGATTCCTTGAATGTATTTGGTTATGAGAAAGAGGTTCAATTAAAACTAGTCGATTTTAAACTCAATCGATCGCACATAAAACTTGGTGATACACTTCAATTTGATTTTACACTTGTTTCAGAGAAATCAACAGCTCAAAAATTGGTTGTAGATTATGTGATCCACTACCGAAAAAGTTCAGGAGAATTATCGGCTAAGGTGTTTAAATTGAAAGAGGTGAATTTGTTGCCGAATCAGCCAGTTTTTATAGCTAAGAAACAGTTGATTAAAGATTTTTCAACGCGGAAACATTATGTTGGAGAACACCTGTTGGAGATTCAAATCAATGGGAAAATTGTTTACAAGACTTCGTTTTTGTTGGAGGAATGAGGTTCGAATTTTAATTAATTTTTTAGTTTAAAAATAATTATATTTCAATGATATTTAAAGTATATTCTTGTTAAGAATCTATATTTCAATGTTATACATTCCGTAATATCGCGGAATTACTGAGAATTTTTTAATGCTATTACTTTAGTTTAAAGTCAACATGATAATGATCATCATGCAACGAATTAATCAAAGGTGACAAATTCGTCGTCACATAAACCCCAGTAGCTTTCAGCTTTTTTCCTGATTCAGTTGCAAATAATTCATCGCGCAATTCGGTATTCCAAATGATTTTTTCGATGGATAATCCCTGATTTTTTGTTTGCTCAATTAAGGTCAGTAAGTGAAAAGCCATCAATTCGAAGTCAATTTGAACAGTTGAATCTTCAGTGTAACAGCCATTCTCGTCAAAATCCATCAAGTAGTGAGCTGCTCCCATAAAATCAAGTTCTGTATACGGAATCCCATTTTGCCGCAGTGGTGTCATAAAATCGACACTTAACCCATTTTGATGAGTTCGATGAGGGGCGATTTTTCCACCATGTTCATTGGAACACTCCATGATTCCAAATAATCGCTTGGGAACTGTTGTTTCTAATTGTGCGTAAGTTGCTAAAAGTGTTTCTTTTACTTTCAAATGCATAAAACACCGATTGTGGAGGTAGCTATTCGTGTCAAAATAATGGTAATTTGCTCCAGAAAAGGGGAGAAGATAACCGTTTTCTAATGCGCCATCACTTACTGTGCCTGTGGAACGACTAGTTCCTTTTAGATTGTTGAAGGAGAGAAAGTGTTTTTCAACGGCAGTTAGCGAATCAGTTTCGATTGTTTTTACTTGGATTGGCTCAGAAATTGTTTGAGATTGAGTGCAGGATGTTGTTAAAATTAATGCGATTAAGGGGATAAATTGTTTCATAAAATTGAATCTGTTCTGTCGGTAAAATCACCTGATGTTTAACACTTGAAATTGGTGATAACTTTTTTACAATTTTCATGCCAATCAAAAAGCGTTGAATTGCTCTATCTACTATATTTGCGGTGGGTTTGAGTTTGGTATTCCAATAAAGACCAGCCCGAAAATAGAATGGAAGAATTGATCAAGCAATTTGGTGAGGAACTTGGAAAGTTATTAGATAAATTTAAAGTTCCTTTAGATGATCCCATTATTGTTTTTTCATTGCTACTATTTATCATTCTGTTATCACCGATTGTACTTAGAAAAATTCGAATTCCTTCTTTAATTGGTCTGATTTTATTTGGTGTTTTGATTGGTCCCAATGGATTGAAAATTAACGATCTTACGATTCTCGATAAAAGTGTCATTGCCCCAACCGGTTTTGTTGGTATGTTTTCCACCTTTGGATTATTGTACATCATGTTTATGGCGGGCTTAGAATTGGATTTACAAGAATTCAAACGGTATCGTTATAAATCAATCGCTTTTGGTGCACTGACGTTCTTTATTCCATTATTACTGGGTTATCCTGTTTGTCGTTATGCATTAAACTTGGGTGAATTGGCTAGTTTATTAACGGCTAGTATGTTTGCCACACATACCTTGGTTGCTTATCCGATAGTGAGTAAATACGGGCTTTCGAAAGCTGAAGCTGTTGCAATTGCGATTGGAGGAACCATTCTTACAGATACGGCTGTTTTGATTATTCTTGCTGTTATCTCTGGTTCTTCTCAAGGAGTCATCAATACCAATGTACTCATTCACTTGGGTGTAACGTTATCGATTTTCAGCCTCATCATGTTTTGGCTTGTTCCAAAAATTGCACGTTGGTTTTTCAGTAAACTTGAATCTGAGAAGAGTTCCCATTACATTTTTGTGCTTTCGATTCTATTCTTTGCTTCCTTTTTAGCTGAGGCAGCGGGAATTGAAAAAATCATTGGGGCTTTCGTTGCAGGTTTGGTATTAAATCGATTGATTCCGCACTCTTCTGCTTTAATGAATCGGATTGAATTTATAGGTAATTCCTTGTTTATTCCCTTCTTTTTGATTGCAATTGGAATGGTGGTGAATGTAAAAGTATTGTACAACAACCCTTGGGCATGGGGCGTAGCTGGAATTCTAACAGGATTTGCGATTTTCAGTAAGTATTTGGCAGCACTTTTCACACAATTGATCTTCCGCATGTCGCGGTCTGAACGACAAATTATTTTTGGATTGAGTACTGCTCATGCTGCTGCGACATTGGCTGTAATTCGTGTAGGATATGATATGCATATTCTTTCCATTGATGTCGTTAATGGTACAGTGATCCTGATCCTAATTACCAGTATGACGGCTTCATTTGTTACAGAGAATGCTGGTAAAAGACTTTTAATTGAACAAGCAAAAGACGAACCCATTGAAGGCCCTGCTTTACGAAGTCAACATTTGATGGTAGCTGCCAATGAGTTGAAAGGAAACGAACAATTACTCGACTTCTCCATTTTAATTACAGATAAAAAAGTCATCAATCCCATTTCTGTGGTCAGTGTATTGGATAATGATGGTGAGGCAGAAATGCGTATTCGCCGTTCACGTAAACACATGGATGATTTTATTCACCATTATTCTGGTGGAGAAATATCTGTGCAAGCGATGGCAACCATTGACCATAATTTCTCCAGTGGAATTGCGCGTGTTTCGAAAGAATTGGTTGCCGATATTGTCTTGATGGATGATAATTCTAAATTGAATCTACTGAAACGTCTGGTTGGTGATGATCGCGAACATTTATTGGATGTCTGTGAAAAATCGGTTTTCTTTTGCCAGTTTAATAATTCATTTGCTACCTATCGGACAGTTGCATTGGTGTGCCCACAGATGGCGGAGCTAGAATCGAGCTTTAATCAATGGTTGGAACGCGTATTCAGGGTGGCGAAGGAGTTGAATTGTGTAATGGAAATTTATGCTGTAGAAGCTACTTTTGAGAAAATTGAAGCATATAAAAACTTCCGGAAATTTGGAACTTCTTTAAAACACATTCCAATTGAGCTCACGGAAGACACACTTCGTTTGTTGGAACATAAAAAAGAAGATACACTATTAGTTAGCGTTTTCGCCCGAAAAGGATCTGTTTCTTCTTTCTTAGGAATGGAATCGTTACCACAACGAATGGAACGTCAATTAGAATTGATGGATCACGTGTTTATTTATCCGGCACAACAACCCAATGATTCTGCTTTTGGTTCGTATGATGATATCAATGCAGGTCCATTAGGAGCAGGTGTTGAGGCCATTCAACGTTTATCCAAAGAAGTAGGTGGGATTTTCCGTAAAAACGACGACGAAGACAAAGACAAATAATCGTTCCAATCTTTTTTGATTGTATCGAATACACGAAAACATTAACTAATATAGTATGAAAAATAGCCCATATTCCGTTGAAGAACGTTTTATTAAATACGTACAGGTTGATACTACAGCTGATCCCAATTCAACCAGTTTTCCTTCTTCTGAAAAGCAGAAAAATTTATCGCTAATTCTTGTCAATGAATTAAAAGAATTGGGAATTGTGGATGCGGAAACCGATCAATGGGGTTATGTTTACGCGACCATTCCTGCAACAAGTGATAAAATCGGAATCCCGACTATTTGTTTTTGTTCACACATCGATACGGCTCCAGATTGTTCGGGAACTGGAGTGAAACCTATTGTTCACAGAAAATACGATGGAAACCCAATTACACTTCCAGACGATACTTCACAGATCATTACAACAACGAAACATCCGTATTTAAAAGAGAAAATTGGAGATGATCTTATCACAGCATCTGGTTTAACCTTATTGGGCGCTGATGATAAAGCGGGTGTGGCAATCATTATGGATTTAGCGGCTCATTTAATGAACAATCCACAGATTCAACATGGAAAGATTCGCATCTTGTTTACTCCGGATGAAGAAGTTGGCCGTGGAGTGGAACAGTTAGATATGGCTAAACTAGCTGCTGACTTTGGTTATACCTTGGATGGTGGTGAATTGGGTTCGATTGAAGATGAATCGTTTTCTGCTGATGGAATGACTTTTCATATTACAGGATTGAGTGCGCATCCTGGTTATGCCAAAGGCAAAATGGTTCATGCAGCGAAAGTTGCAAGTGCATTTGTAGCAGCTTTACCTTTGACTGAATGGTGCCCTGAAGCAACGGAAGATCGACAAGGTTTTGTGCATCCAACTTCCATTTCTGGAGGTTTAGAAGAAGCAACTGTTTCGTTTATCATTCGTGATCACGATACGGCTAAATTGGTTGAACATGAAGCACGTTTAAAAGAAATTCTTGAATCGGTCATCGCGCAATTTCCAGGTGCAACGTTTACAAGTAGTGTTTCTGAGCAATACCGTAACATGAAAGAAATCATTCGTGATGTACCATTTGTAACGGATTATGCGGTTGAAGCAATGAAGCGAGTGGGAATTGATGCAACTCCGACTATTATTCGCGGTGGAACGGATGGTTCTCGTTTATCGTTTATGGGATTACCTTGTCCGAATATATTTACGGGCGAAATGGGAATTCATTCACGACAAGAATATGTGAGTATTCAGGATATGCAAAAAGCGGTTGATACCTTGATTGAGTTGGTACAAATTTGGGAAGGTCACACAACCAATTAAAACTAGTTGGAGTTTTGAAAGTGCTATTTTCAAAACTCCAAGTTTTTCGGCTTATTTTATTTTATCGACCTTAAACTCAAACTTGATTTGCACATCATTTATGAGTTGATCTGAACGATCATAAGTGATTTTAAAAACGGATGAAACTTGAAGTGCTACGTAAGCAAATTGTTTCTTTAAATCCTTTTTGTTGTTCGCAACCACGAAGTTAGATTTAGTACTTGCAATTGATTTAACATCATCTTTCACAAAATCTTTTCCTTTTAAGCCAATAGAAACACGGAAATAATCTGTTGATTTAATATTGGATAATGCACTATCTGGATTGTCTGAATCGTTATCGCCACCATCAGTAAAAACAACCAGCGATTTCGGACCAGAAAAGTTCAAGTTATCTAGCATAGAAACGCCTTCTAAAGTGGCTTCGAACAAAGCAGTTCGGTCTTTGTAATCGCTAAAATTATCAATAAGGGATTTAAGAACTTCTGCATTTGAAGCATCATAGAAGGAAGTTGTAACAATGTTAGCACTGCTAGAAAAGAAAACAACACCAATTTTAGAATTGGGGGTACTTGATGTAATTTCGTCCACAAAATCCTTCGCATACGTTTTAAGATCACTCATTACGTCAGAAAGCGAGGTGCTCATGTCAAGCACTAATACACAAGCGATATCGGTTTTGCTAGCTACAGCTGCACTAGTGAATTCGCTTTGATCTTCCCATTTTTTGTTTGTTTTTTCAAAAATATTAATCTTATCTATTTCGAAATTGTTATTCTTTGATTCAATTCGAACACCATCTAACACAATTTGAACAGTCTCATTACCAATATTGGTCGCTGTTATGCTTTCAACTGCAATAAATGGGGTAGAAGTTGTAGGTGAACTACTAATAGTTGGTCCAGTACTAGAATTGCTATAGGTCAGTGTGATAAATTCTGTTTTACCAACCCAGAATGGGTTTTTAGCACATGCTCCGATACAAAGCAAGATAAATGTGACAATATAAACTGGTTTCATGACCATAAAGATACTTATTTGTTGGTTCCTTTAAAAAATACACTGCTAATTAGTCTATTTTTGATGCAAGATTAGTCATAACTAATGAATCGATTTCTTTGATTAGTTAGTTTTACACGTATTTTAAAGTATCCTTCTAATGAAAAAGTTAACTGAACAATTTCTTCTCAATCCTGAAATTACCTTTCTGAATTTCGGGTCGTTTGGTGCGTGTCCGAAACCTATTTTCGAGGAATATCAACGTTTTCAGTTAGAATTGGAGCGTGATCCAGTACAATTCATTACTGTGAAAGGCTATGAATACATACGTCAATCGCGGGAAGCACTCGGAAATTATGTCGGTTGCAGTGCAGATGATTTGGTTTTCACACCGAATCCCACGTATGCCATAAATACAGTCGCACGCAATTTAAAATTGCAGCCAGGAGATGAAATTCTATCAACTGATTTGGAATATGGTGCGTTGGATAGAACGTGGGATTTCTATTGCAAAGAACAGGGAGCAGTCTATGTGCGACAAACGATTTCATTGCCCTTGGTTTCAAAAGAGCACTTTTTGAATGATTTTTGGAAAGGCTATTCTGACAAAACAAAAGCGATTTTCATCAGTCAAATAACGAGTACAACAGGCTTGATTTTTCCTGTGAAAGAAATTTGCATTGAAGCCAAAAAACGTGGACTCATAACCATTGTTGATGGGGCACATGTTCCAGGACATATTCCGTTAAACCTTGCTGAATTGGAAGCGGATATTTACACTGGAGCATGTCATAAATGGATGCTCACTCCCAAAGGATCGTCATTTCTGTATGTGAAAAAGGAGTTTCAATCGTGGATGAATCCGTTGGTTGTTAGTTGGGGCTATAATCCAGAAACACCTTCTGAGTCTCACTTTTTAGATTATCACCAGTTCAATGGAACACGTGACTTTTCTGCCTATTTAACCATTCCAGCTGCGATTGCGTTCATGAAAGAATACGATTGGTGGAATGTGGCAGCCGATTGCAGAAAACTAGCGCATAGCAATTATCAACGTTTTTGTGATTTGATGAATTCCCAACCACTTGCTCCTATTGGTGATGAATTTTTCGGGCAATTGTGTAGTATTCCTATTCGTACGAGTGATCCAGCAAAGTTGAAACAAACGTTGTTTGAACAACACAAGATCGAAATTCCTGTCATGCCGCATGGTGATCAGGTTTATCTGCGTTATTCCATCAATGCTTTTAACACGCAGAACGATTTGGATAAATTGTATGAAGTCATGAAGTTGCACAAATGAAATCATTGGACAACCATCTAACTCGCCTTATATAGGAAGGTTCCCAATTGGATTACTTCCTTTTCTGTTTCTAATCGGTGGGTAATTTCTTTTGTGATTACGAATCGTAATTAAAAACAATCAACCTGCTTGATCGCTTTTAACTGAAATTACTGAATAATGCGTGGTCGTAAAAAAATCACGGATGAAAGGAATATCAAAGATCAACCACAGCTTACGCGTTTTTAACTTGAATTTCACTTCGTAATTGGGATTGATGAAATAAAGGGTTTCTTTATCAAATTGATAACCTCTTTTTCTAACAATTTTCCTGAATCGAGCAATGGAAAGTCCCGTTTCTTTCACTTCCATCAAGTTGTCAATTGTTGCTTGACTTTCACCAAAGAGTTTGAATAAACCGCGGTACATGAAATTTGGGAGGATATGAAAGTAGGGAAGTTTGCTCAGAAATTTGCTTCTACAGATTTGCTGATGTCCGCCAAAAGGCATGCGCCACGGTGGAAATGCGAGAAACACTTTTCCTCCAGGATTGAGGAATTGTTTGAGGTATTCCATGAATTTATCCTGATCGTGGATATGCTCAATGGTATCGCGCATAATCACCAAATCAAAGCGATGAAAGGTATCAGGGCTTACTTCATAAATATCTTGGGCAACCAATGTGAGGTTTTCCTTTTTAGGATGTTCTGCAAAAAACAATTCACCATTTGCGATTTTTGTATCAGAAAGATCAATTCCAATGACTTTGCAACCAAAATCGAGGAACGGTTTCAAGTTCCCACCTTCTCCACAACCAATTTCTGCAACTACATGATCAGGCGAAAGTTGAAAAACTTCCTGAATATAGGGAATTACGAATTTTTCAGTGGTGAAAACCTGCTCATTAAAATAACGTTCTCTATTGGTGTGTCTATCGTACATGGATATAAGGACTGTTTTTCTATAGTTAATTCTTCGACGAGGATCAAAACTACAATTTAGTTGCGAATATCTGTTATTTCAGATCAGGGTAAACGCATTTTAACTATTATTTCCCACGAATTCACGAATGATGCACGCGACTCAATTAAAAACGAATACTGTAAACGGTGTTTCCAGTCAGTGCATTCAGAAACTGCGTAACAGCAATAAAACCTGTAGGAAACGAAGGGAGAATCCTTAACATAATGACATTGCGGAGGGGGGATATGTACTGAAAACAACCTTTTCAGTGATTCAGGTTGGAAGGATGTAGTTTTATATAATTATTCACCATCCACAAAATACCACGTTCCATTTTCATTTAGAAAGGTTGAATGTTCTGTGTGAACGCCACTAATTCCTTTCTGATCCTCAAAATGTGCACTAAAATCAACGGTTGTTGGAGTTGTTGCGTGCAATTCCAATTTGAGCCACTTGTTTTCCAAAGCCCAATCACGTATTGCTTTTTTTGAGTAATACTTTTTAGTAGAAGCGTGCGTTGTATCGAGGATGTAATCAACCGCAAGCGTTGCATAAGCACTGTAGCGTGATCGCATTAATTGTTCAGCCGATTCCGCTTTCTTCTTACCAAGAATGAGTGGTTCACAACAATCTGAAAAGGGGAGTGGAGAGCCACAATAACAAGGTTCATTGGATAGCATAATCTCAATTTATATTTATTCGATGTTTAATTGATAAGTCCCGTTCCAAGAAGTGCATCCTTTTCCGTGAATTCCTTTACATTTCCCCTCTTTGATCGTTACTTGATCACCACTGACCGTAGCACGTAAAACTTCACAACCTTCCAAATTAGTGTAGGTATAATAAGTGCCAGACTCATTTGGAACTAACATTCCACTTACACTATTGGATTCTGTTTCACATGATCCCATATTAATATCTATGATATCAAATTCCATGGATTCGTCCTGTTGAAAAAGGTAAAAAAGAACACCATCTTCGCGCGTATACATATCAGGACCATTTCCACTGACTTCTTCGTCATCGTAATAGATTGGTTCGCCCGACCCTTCGATATCCATATATTCTGGTTCATCGTTTGGAACATACAGATAATAGACACCGTTCCAAGTTGAGCAACCATCAGGATGCATGTTCGTGCAATTACCTTCCGTAAGTGTTAATTGTCCGTCTCTTAAATCTATTCTAAAAACTTCACATCCGTCTTCGTTTGAAAAGGTATAGAAACTTCCAGAATCATCCATTAAGAGCGTTCCATTTACATCGTTCATTTCACAGTTTTCATTGGTGGCGCCAACTAACCCAAATGCCATATATCCATCAAGTGACACAAGATAAAATTGTGCCCCCGATTCACTGAGATACAAATCTGGTTCTGGTTCATGTGTCTCTTCATCACCGTAGTATTCTATATCAGCATAAGGATCGATCTCTTCGCTTGATTCTGGAGATGTAGATTTGTATTGGCGAGTCGTCTTATCGGCTTTTTGTAGTTCGATGTATAAATAACCAGATCCGTCTTCACTAAATGAAACCCATAGATTTGTTTTCTCGGAATTCATTTTCACGCCATACTTCCCATTTTTCGGTTCACATTCAGCAAGACCGCCTTCGGTGAAAATGAGTTCGCCTTCTAATGTAAACGTCTCGTGTACAACTGCAAAACAAATTCCATCCTCGGACACTTCAGAAAGAACCGTATAGAATTCGGTTCTATTGCTATAATCTGCATCAGCATAGGTTGTGAAAAATTTCCCAGCAGGTTGAGCGAATAATACTCCGCCGAACACTAGAAAAGATAAGAGTAGTTGTAATCGATTCATTCGAAATTGATTTTGTTCAAATGTAGGAAAAATGTTGGGTGAACCAAAGATGTATTTGAAAACTATAAGGTCGTTTCAGATGAAAGAAACTAATATCCAGCATCAGCTAAAACGGTTGATATATCAGGCATCTCATTATATGTTTTGCCATTTAATTCACGACCAGACTTCTTTTTGTTTGTTCCTCCCCATTGTTTAAAAAAGAATCGGACATCTGATTTTTCACATTGTTCCATTATATCAATAACCCAATCAATTTCCATTTTTCTTGATCGTGGTCCACTTTCACCACCAACAATTACCCAATCAATTTTCTTTAAGTTCATTTTATGAAGCGGACCAATTAAAGGCTCACACGATAAAAATTTGACACGTGCAGTAGTTTTTCTAAGGGAATCAATTCTATCAACAACTCGGTCATCTTCAACTGAAACCCCCATCCAAACATTGTGTGGCCATTTACCTCTCATATGTTTTTTATCAAATTCTAAGAGACGTTCAGCTCGTTTTGTCAAAATTTGATAAACATGATCCGTATTTTTCATAACATCAAATACTTTCAAAATGAATTCATCTGATACTTTTTCATGAAACAAATCGCTCATTGAGTTAACAAATACGATTTTCTGTTTTTTCCATTTATAAGGCTCTTCCAAAGAATCAGGATGTTCAGTTATTTTAAATACGTTTTCGTATTTCTCAACTCCCATTGCATGTAAACGCTTAGCCATACGTTCAGCATAACAATTTTTACAACCTTGAGTTATTTTATCACATCCTGTCGTAGGATTCCAAGTGAGTTCTGTCCACTCGATGCTAGATTCTGCCATTTTTATTAATTTTTAAATGAAAAGAATATTCGATTCGGTTGATTTTTATAATTTTCATAATTGATGTAAAATGCTGATTTTCGACCTAGACTTCCATTGAATAATTCTGTTTTTAATTTCCCCTCATCTTGAATTTTTTTCAAAATATCATTAATATGTTTTGGCAAATGCCCGTTTCTCAAAGTGAATTCATATAAATCTGAATTGGAACGTCTATTTGTTTTTAAATAGTCTAATAAGTTGTTCTCAAACCTTTCAGTATTTGGTTGTTTTTCAACTTGTGAAAATAAATCATTTGAAGCGTTAAATTTCCATCCTCTTCCATCTTCTTCATCTAAAGACCATTTTGAATCAAGCATTCTATCGAAACCATAAATATGACTAGTAAAGAAAAACAAACAAAAAAATTGATTTTTATCCCGACTTATTACAAATGTATCAACAAAAAAATCATCACCTAAATAATCTTTGAAACCTTTGGTAAGGTTATCAATGAAGTCAAGCCCAGTTTTACTTAAAGGCCATTTATCTTTTGGAACTATTTCATTAATAAAATCGAATAAACTTTCTGGAGTTCCATTTTCACTGAATCGGAACATGAAATGAGTAGGTAGGAATAGAAGTACTTCTGTTTTTTTGTTGCCAAGTAGGGACTTAATATCACTAATTCTAATCTCTTTGTATCCATATGGGTCTATAAAAACAAATGCTTTATCGTTTTTGGCAATTAAATTTAGTTTACTTGAAATTTCGGGACAAAGATCTTGATAATCTTTATTTTCATAATTAATTGTTCCAATTTCTGGATGATGTAAATTAAGTTTTTTAACATTAATTTCTAGTTGTTTTATTTTAGTTCTATCTAAATCATTAAATAGACAATGAAACTTTCCTGAATTACCAGATTTATGTTTAGCATTATAATATGCCTTTTTTATAGATTCTAATCCAGCAATTGGGCTTCCTTTTCCTCCGTTTGAGTATATTCCTTCAGCTGAGAAAAAATCAAAGTAATGAATATCATTTACAAATTTTGAGTTATTTAGAACATTAAAATACCTTTCAAGATATGTTTTTAGAAGACGGACTTTGACTTCAGAGTGCTCATACATAGTAACTTGAGAATTTTTCTGTGTCATCAGATAGTTTTGTTAATTAGTAGAATAATGTACTTTTATAAAGTAAAAACTTGCGAAATGTATTCAACAAATCTGCAAACCAATGCAACGATACAACTATTAAATCATTTGCATTACCGTATTTACCACATAAATGATTGCGGAATACCACATTTTATCCCAATACCTTCATTCCAGCGGGCAAAAATCCAGATAATATCGGAGCTAATAAAGTCAATGCTAATTTAATATTCGCCAGTGGGCTGCTTTCAAATTGAGAGTCTCCAAATAGCTTGTGGTAAATGTCATTTTCTGCATGATTGTCATCTAAATCAAGCTCCATTGCTAATTCTTTTAAGTTATTGTAATGGTATTTGATGTAATAATAAACTGGAACATAAAGAATACATAAAAATACCGTGAAATACATTCCATAGACATAGCTAACTTGTTCTGGATACAAATCAAACCCTTTTATGTTGATGGTTGATTTAATGGATTGTCCTAAAAAAGAAGAAGTAAGCACAGAAAAAACGACGATTACAGACAAGATTTGCAACGCTTTTTGTAGTGATTCATGCAAGTGACGGAGTTTTCGAACGCTATTTTCTATGTTTTTTAGGTCTTTTTGAACAAGAACGATATTATCAGACGAAACGCCAATAGTGAATACCAATGCAAATGCAGGAAGGATCAAAATAACCGTTGAAATCACAATCCATAACAACAAATTACCACTAGTGAAAAGAATATGTAATTGATTTACAAGGTATTCAGGTTTGTAATAACCAGGCAAGTTTACATTTGAAAAAATAAGAACAGCCCCTAAAATAATAGCATAAATCCAAGCTATAAGGAGTTGACCTCTATTAAGTTCAAACTTTTGTTTTAATTGTCTTATTAATCCAAGGAAGACTGGAACAGAGCCTGCAGCGATAGACATCATAATAGAAATAAGCATACTCCAAACCAATAATGTTGGGTTTTGATGATAGATAAAACCGTTTGAATAGAGGTATGTATCTTTCTCTTTTGTTATTTTAATCTTTTTCGTTGCGAGTGAATCAGCTTTGAATTTGGACTCAACTTTAAATTTGAATACTGCAATAGAATGACCTGTTTCATCTCCATAATCGTGAACAACGCGCGTAAATGTTTGTTTTTGCGTTGCGTATTGAATGGTATTATTTTTTATGACAAAGCTGGTTATCATATATCCCAAAGAAGCACATACAACAACGAGTAGGATATTGGAAAAGTTAAGAAGTTTCATAGCTATTGTTCAGTGTATAATGGTTTATGAATTTAAAAACAGTCATTTACAGTTAATTCGATTCAATAATAATAAATTTAATTGAAATCCAACAATGGTTTTTTTCCCAGAATAGTTGGGAGAATTCTCCACTCCGATAAAATCGTGCTTTTCATTTAACACACAAATTGTATTTTCGCAACATGAAGGTTTTTCTCATCGGTTTTATGGGGTCAGGTAAGTCTACAGTGGGGAAGGCGTTGGCGAAACGCTTGCAAATACCATTGGTAGATTCCGATCATTGGATTGAAGCGCAAACTGGTAGCACTGTTTCGGAACTATTTGAACAAGAAGGAGAACCTGTTTTTAGAAATTGGGAACAACGGTTTATAGAAACCTTGCCTGAATCACCTTTAATTGTTTCTTGCGGAGGTGGATTACCTTGTTTTAATAACTTAATGAAGACATTACTACAAAAAGGTACAGTGATTTATTTGGAAGCTTCTGAGTCATTGCTTTTTAAACGGTTGCAATACGGAACATCCCGTCCGTTAGTCAGTTCATTAACAGATCAGCAATTGGAAGAGCAAATTCAAGACCGATTAGCGAAACGTGCGCCGATCTATAAACAAGCACAACACCTTATTCATACAGATGGTAAATCCTTGGTTACTTTAGTAGATGAGGTGTGTGCGTTATTGGATTGAATGTAATGAAAAAGTTCCAGTATGATTTCTAAGTAAAAGATTTTGTTTATTTTGATAGCTGACAACCAATAAATAACAAATACAACTACGATGAAAAGAACCATTTACAGTGCAACAATTGCACTCGGATTAGGCTTGATTGCAACAGCTTGTGGTGGCGGACCAAGCAAAGAATTGGAAGATTCACTCAACCAATTACAAGAAGATTTAAACAAGGTCAATTATGTTGAATCTGCTATAGATAGTCTCAACTTTTCGATGATTCTACCAGATTATATGATTGCAACTTCTACCCTTCAAGAAGGTCAACCGTTTCAGTACATGAATGCGTTTAAAGAACAGTACATTGTTGCTAGTTCTGAAGATCGCTCGTTGGTAGAACCTTCATTGAAAGCATTGAATTACGAAGGAAAAACACTATTTGATCAATATGTGTCGTATTATCAAGAAGTCTTGAAAAAAGGAGTGAAAATGACTTCCGAAGAACCAATCAAATCCTTGAAAATTGATGGTTTAGAAGCGCGCTGGTGGCAGTTTAATGGTACAGTTTAAGGTGTCGCTCAAGGAATTAGCTACCATACTGTTTTTATTGAGAGCGAAAAGGAGATTTATTTAGTAATGGCCTGGACATTGGAAAGTAAGAAAGAAGAATTCAAGCCAATTGCGGAGAAAATCATCAAGTCTTTCCACATGAAGAAAAAATAATTGAAATTCGAAGATCTTTATGAGAACCTTCTTCAGTATTGGAGAAGGTTTTTTTTATGCTTTATTCGTCTATGAAATCCATATCTCGGTTATGTGTTTCAGCAATTTTATACGTACAATAAATGCCTATTGCAAAACAAATAAGTCCAATAATTGCAGCTGAATGAATTATTCCTGTAGATTCCTTTAAATGATTGTATCCGAAGTACATAACAATCACCATTCCGCGCACAAAATTGGGAATGGTTGTAGCAGCTGTAGATCGGATATTTGTTCCAAACTGCTCTGCACCAACCGTCACAAACATGGCCCAATAACCCGTTCCAAATCCAAACCAGCAACAGAGAAAGTAGTAGGTGTTTTGCGTTTTAACTCCTCCATATAAAATCCAAACAACACTGATCAAGGTAAAAGCCATCATCCACAAAATCGCTTTTCTTCTCGATTTC
>JAYSRF010000263.1:0-18934 GCA_043721195.1 Fluviicola sp.
TTTGCCGACATACAATGTTTATATGGATAAGCTTTGATTAAATTAATGTGTAATGGTGAGAATCAAGGTGATGAATTTTTTAATTGTCTGTTTGAATTACCTAACAATCAATTCCGTTCAATTCAATCCAACAATTCTCTTTATTAGTCAATACTTCTACTTTTTTCAAGATCTCCAACTTATTGAAAAGTACAAATCAGCTTAGTAATCAAATGCCTTTATTTCCTTCGGTAAAAAAATGGAGTGAATGCTGGATTAGTATTGATGGTAATCCTAAAACGTATATATTTATCCAACAGCAATTCGTATCAGATTCTAAAATGGTTTTTTGAACGAATTGGATTTAGCAGCATATTATCTTTCAATGAAACACAACATTGTGGTTTTACTTTTATTGCTCTTAGGGAGTTGTCAATACAAGAAGAACGGTCTTGACCAACCTAAAAATCACTTGGATAAAAAACCAATTGATATGGAATATGTCAAAAAACGACTCTGCTATCAAGCTATTTTTGACGAAAACGACACTATTCGCTGTCCAGACAGTATATGGGTTATACAATTAAAAAACCCTTCGCTTTACTTGACTCAGTCGTATTATGGCAGTGGTTATGGAAATGGAATTTGGGTCAATCTCATCCAACTCAAACAATATTCTTACGCTATTCTAGACTCATTGTTTTGGTATAATGCAGATGATTTATTCAAACCTGAGAATATTAAATACACTGATTCTTTAAACTGGTTCTACTATATCGAAGAAGGTGGTGGAACCAATCATTATTCAGAAACAAAACACATCGTGAAAATTGAAGGCAATAAATTCATTGAACTCATTTCGATACCGCAGTATGTCAGTGACATGGATCCAGAAGTTACTCCAATGACTTATACTTCGTTAAAAACAACTGAAATAGAAGTTACGAAAAAACGAATAGTTCTAAAGGCAATAATTGAATCAGGCGTTGAGAAAAATGGAAAAACAATACCTCTGAAAACGAAGGAAGATCGTGTAACTTTTGACTATTCAAATAGCCTTAAAAAGTTTAGTTGGAAGAGTTCAACCAATATGGAATTCAAAGAATTATGGACTGAAAAGAAAATGTATGATGCTTTGTAATAGAGATATAATAGTTGCTCCAAAAGTCGGGTTTTCATACTCCAATGAGCTAAAAAGACGCTGAAAAGATGGAAATAGGAAGAAAATTTAACTCGCTAACCTTAAAGGAATACCTCTTTTATATTGATAACTATAAGAAGTATAAAGACTTCAATACACTTGGTCTTTACCGCTCAATTGTAGAGCATGAAAAACTATCACTTGCTGACAAACTATTCGTTAGAGACTATGCGCATAAAACGTTCAAAAAATCGTTTGACTTTCTTCAACTCAAAGACCCAAAAACATTTGTAGAAGTTGAATATTTAGGGCAAGAATTAACAGAAGGAGATGTACAAAATTGTTGGAATAACATTCGGATAAATCAACAACGCATCTTAGCAGACAAAAGAATTAAACACAGAAATTTTGGTGTGTATTCAAAACATAATTGTGGATATGACACCTGCTTTTTGAACGGAATAATGATCAGACAGGGTTCTTGGCTTGCAGAAGATACTTTGCACTTTGACAGCGATAAAAATCATTACGTTTCGAAGGAAAAGTCGGAAAAACGTAAAGCAGAAAGAAAAAACAATAAGCGTATAATAAGGAACGAACTTGAAAACGAACAATGATAGACCAAGATTTTTGTGATTTTTTAGAATTACAAACATGTTAGTTTAATTTGATATCAGATGAACCAAACCAGATAAAAACTCTTGAATCTTGTTTCTCTTCAACAGAAATTTGAATGAAAATAATTCTATCTTCGGTTGAGCGTTTCATTCAACATACATGGAGCAATCGCCAAGAAGTAAATCCTACATAAAGTCAATAGAACAACAATGAGTTTATTAAAAAACATATTCGGAAAGAAAGAACAACCAATAAAGTCTTATGATGATTTTTGGGCTTGGTTTCAAACAAACGAACGGCAATTTTACGATATCGTTAAGACGGGTAAAGATCCTGTGAAAAACTTTTTTGATAAGCTATCTCCAAAGTTGGAAGAACTCAATGAAGGTTACTTCTATTTGACAGGTATGTTTGATGAGAACACTGCTGAATTGATTTTCACTCCAGACGGAATCATAAAAAACATCGTATTCGTTGAAGAATTAGTTCAATCTGCTCCGAAAATAAGCAATTGGAAGTTCACCGCTTTAAAACAAGCACTTGCGATAGAAAATGTAAGAATCGATATGGGTGGTTTCAGTTTTGAAAGTGAAAATCTTTCATTTTACCCCATTGAAAACGTAAATTATCCTGATGAAGTGGATCTAGTAATTGTTCACAACGATTATAACGAAGATGATAAATCGACAATTATCAATGGTGTTTATATTTTTCTGGACAACTATCTCGGAGAATTAAACGCTGCTACAACCATTGATAACTTATCCTTCATTCCAGCAAACAAAGCTGAGAAGCAGTTTATTCCAATAGCCAAACTGAAGGACTATTTAATTTGGAGAGAGAAAGAATTTGTCGAAAAATATAGTGGCTTTCGCTACGATACTGAAAACGATATGTATGCTAGTTTCGAAGCAGAACTGAACAACGGAAGACCATTAATTGCGATTATCAATAAAATGTTACTTGAGTGGGATAGCAAAGCTTCTCATCCTTGGATTTTAACAATTGAGATAAATTATGATGGAGATCGTACCAATGGTATGCCTGACAGCGACACGTATGAATTGCTAAACAAATTTGAAGATGAAATAATGCTCGAACTAAAAGACTCTGAGGGTTGTTTAGCTATTGGTAGACAAACGGCAGACAATCTAAGAGAAATTTACCTTGCTTGTAACGACTTTAGAAAACCATCAAAAATTCTATCAGAAATGACGAAAAAATACGTGGGGAAACTGAACGTGTCATACGACATTTACAAAGACAAGTATTGGCAATCATTTGAACGATTCAGAACGAATTGAAGCAAGAAGCCCAGTTCATAAGATCCATCAAGAGCTAGCAAAATTCTTCGCTTTGCAACCACCGAAAATTTGAACGGAATCAATTTTATCTTCGGAGAAAAATAGTGGTCGGAAACTTATCAGATGGTTAATGAAAAGAGCATGTAACACAATGAACGAACCTTTATCAAATGCATTGAGCAATACAATTACATCAAAACGATGCACTATTAAAACAACAAATGGATACAGAAATAATTGATAAACTTGAAGAAGGAAACACCTCTCGTGATTCGCCCTTATACAATGCGTTATCGTGGTGGGAGAAGAAACGTATTTGGTATAATATTTTTGTACTAGCTTCAGGGATTTTTCCAATTGCACTTTATGCAGATGGTATCAGTCTTGGTGAATTAGTTGGGGTAGTAGCTTATGGAATTATTTTAAACTTGTTCTATTCATTCGGCTTCTTTCTTGAAACAATTGATATATACTACTTCAAACAGCGTTTTTATTTCAAAAACTTGAGGTATCCTTTATTAATAATTGGAACATTTTTGTCTTCTTTATTAACGTATGCTATGGTGGAATCATACTTTGCCTAGTAGCATTAACTTCAATTCCTGCAGATTAATGCTTCATTTGATCAAGGATGGTTGAAAATCTATTTCTATCTTTAGCTATACGTTTTACGGGGAATCTTAAGTTGTATACATTTGAACATTTATAGAATTCCATCGAATTAAGAGATCGAATAATGATGAGACTTTTTGCATGCTGTATATTCGTTTTACTGAACCATATTTGTTTTGGACAAAATAGACCTTTAATAAACGATCCGTTTGTTGGATTACCAGTGCGACCATCTCAAGTGAGAAATATTGATTCTCTAAATCAATTGCCAACAAGAATTTCCTACATTATTGAAAATCTTCTTAAAACAGCAATGACCGATTTTGTTGATAATATTTTTTTTATTCAAGGACAAGATATTGATCTTGAAAGTTTAGCAGCTAAAGATTCAATGTTTCAAATAGATTATAAATATGTTGTTCCGAAATACGAACTTTTTTTTGAGCTTCGAGACACAACTATTGGAATTAAAAGCTACTGTTTAAGGCTAAGTCTTGACAAATATGGGCAAATATTACAATTTGATTGGCCAAGAGATGGATTTAACAAAAGAGATATATTCATTGAACCTGTTGTCCTTGAAAAAACTGCATTGCGCTATGCTAAATCAAAGAAATATAAAACGGAAACTTGTCTTTATGGTTTTTATTATGATGAGGCAAGAAAGTGTTTGTGTTGGCATTTTTCTTATCTCCAAAAATCAACAGGAGATGAATTTAATTACGCTAAAAAATATAAAACAATTGTTGTTGACGCACTTGAAAATTACGTAATTGAAGAGTTGGAAATGGGAAGTGTTGGTATATCCGACTAACAAAATGGCACACTACCAGGAAAAAATTTCGAAATTTCGAAACGGTTTACTTTTTACTTAGAAAACGATCTTCTACTCGAGTAATCAGCTACAATTCATTATAATTTTGAAGAATTTTTTAACTCAGTTAGCTCAAAAAAGATGCAAAATGTACGAATGATGCTGTTTATTAAATGTTACAATTGTTTTACGCCTTGCACGAGGAGCTTTAAGAGGAGTGTTGAGGTCTGCACAATCGGTTTTACGCGCTGACAGATTGGTTTTACTCATCACCCTGGGAGTTTTACGCGCTGACACTTCGGTTTTACGCTCTGACAGATTGGTTTTACGCATCACCCTGGGAGTTTTACGCGCTGACACTTCGGTTTTACGCTCTGACACATTGGTTTTACGCATCACCCTGGGAGTTTTACGCGCTGACACTTCAGTTTTACGCGCTGACAGATTGGTTTTACGCATTACCCTGGGAGTTTTACGCGCTGACACTTCGGTTTTACGCTCTGACAGATTGGTTTTACGCTTTGATAGATTGGTTTTACGTCTTGCCAGCGGAGTATTGAACACCGTAGGATCAGTTTTGAACGCTGCGTGTTGAGAGCTTAAATCACAACTGCTTCGCATCATTGTCTGATTCAAAATAAGGAAAGAAACCTCCTTAATCAGTCAATCATACCTTACAGGTTTTTCTGAACGATTGATCGAATAGGATTGGTATCATTGAGGGATAACAATAAACACATTCATTATGAAAACACACTTACTTATAGGTATTTCAATCCTAAGTATTGGGATTCTAACCGCCCAAGAAAAAGACGGAATGTTAGTTGGACCTCATCTCGGTTTAACGAAAAAACCACAAAAACCAGCCAATGAAAAGGCGATTGTACATAGACCTGAATTTTTGGTCGCGTATTCATGGAATCCGACAACGGTAGCATGGGATTTTATTGATTCAATATTCTTTGAATACAATGCTGAAGGATACGTACTAACTGAAACAATGAAAACCACAAATTCCTATCTCTTACGGCATTTTTACACGCGTGATCAAGACAATCGTGTGGTGACAAGTTTTTACCAAATCTATAATCAGTCAACGTCCACTTGGGAGAATAGTATACAGGATGAATATGCCTATAATAGTCAGGGAGATCAAACACTCTATATCAACTCAGCCTACAATACCTCTACGAGTTCTTGGGATATTCAATCTGGTATGCAACAAGAGTACACCTACAACGCGCAAAACCAATTAATCAATCAGACAAGAAAAGACTACTCAAGTAGCTCAATGGTGTATGAAAACACCTACCATAAGTTGAATTACACCTACGATCCACTTACAGGAATGATGCTTTCTTATGAACAGGAATTGGGCGCAGGATCTTCTTGGATCCCTCAATCCCGTTACGAATATTTAATTGACGCGAATGGTGTCTATACGGATATGTACAGGAAAACATGGGATAGTGGTACTTCCTATTATGCAAACAATTACTGGTCAAATGAGTTACAATGGTACAGTTGGAATGGTAATTTGGGCGACAATAAACTTTCGTATTCATTAAATCATTTATGGGATGCAGCAACGAACACCTATCTTGTAGATGGAAATTCAACCATTGCGTATGATGTAAATGGAGGAAGTGTCAGAACAAATAAACAGTATTCGAATGGCGTATTTATCAATGAACGTCGATATGCGTTCCTGTATGATGTCAACGAAAACTTCACCGACCAGCATGAAGAGGTATGGAATACAACGACTAATTCATGGGAAACAAGTTCTGAAATCATCAATAATAACACCTATGATGTGGATAATTACCTTACACAAATGATTAAAATTGTTTTCAATGAAGACCCAGCTATTTTGGCGTTAGAACCGCAATACCGTTATGATTATTTCAATTATCAAACCTTTAGTAATCAAGTTGGATTAGATGAATTAAAGACCAATACATTCACCATTTATCCGAACCCATCAAGCGCAACTGCAACCATTGATTGTTCAAAACTCAAAGAGGCTTGCACCATTGTAATTACGGATCTGACTGGCAAACAACTTCAAACAATTGCTGTTGATGCAAATGCGGCTCTTGAACTCAATGTAACGGATTATAGCAAAGGAATGTATAGTGTGCAGGTTGTATCAGATGGAAAAATACTTGGCACAGAGAGATTAATAATTCAGTGAGATTTTAAATGCAATAAGATCCCTTTCGGTATTCGGGAGGGATTTTTCAATCCAACAATCCTCTTAACTCAATCAATTCTTCCACTTTTTCAACATTGCCAACTTGCTGAAATGCGCTGATCAAGTTGGTGATCATACGACGAATAATGTCAGAATTGGAACACGGTTCGTAATTCGAACGATTGTGTGGCAAGTTTAATCCGTCTAAGAATTGATCAATATCGTCTTTTTGAAACAAGCTTCCTCTAGAAAAGGTGTTGATGTAGAATAAAACACCGTGTTCATTTGCTTCAGAAAGGTATTGGTTGGTTCCCAATTCATCCATGTAAGCCAAGATGAAATGATTGGGTAAGTTCACGCCGTAAATGGGTAAACCTAATTGTTGGGCAACGATGCTGTAAATCAAACTTAAACTCAATGGATTGCCTTTTCGGGTTTCAATCACCGAATTGATGTAGGAATTGACAGGTGAATTAAAATTCTTGGAATTTCCTTTAAAACCATAACTCCCAAAAAACACCTTGTTGAGAATACGAGCGGTTTCGTAAGCTGTCATATTCGGATTTAGCTCCAACCAGCAATCGCGGCGCAATTGTTCAATGAAGTTGGTTACAATGGTATCATCTAACCCAGCATATTGGTATTTGGCAATAATGATCGCGCCTTTTAATAAATCTTTGGAACTTCCATCATACCAATTTGTCAATTGACGCTTACATTCTTCAAATTGAATCTCGTGAATAATGGCTTCAATGCGTGATTGAAACAACAGACCTAAATCGCGTTCTTCCCAAGATGTTTCCAAGTAATGGATGGCATCTGGACCATACTCCAACAAACGATCACGCACATGGGCAAATATTTGCTCATCTGGATCATCCATGAGTGCAATCAAGGCTTGTAACGATTTCACATCTTTCATCTTTACAAAGGTAAGGGAGAGGTTCGTGTGAAATTTACTAAATTGATTTTCTTGTTAATAGCGAAGTGTTAATTGTGTATCATCATTGAATGAAATCCTCAATCCGAGGGTCAGTTGTCTTATTAAAATTGGATTATTTATTAAATAGTTGTTGCTCTTTCACGAAAAAGGAATCAGCCTTTTTGAAGATTAGAAGTGTTAAGGAAATCAGGTAATCGTATAAACCTTAAACTCTATGTTTTCTATGTGAACTATGTGGTTAAAAAAATACAACAAAGACACGAAACACACAACGAAAAAATAGTACAAATAGCCTATTGTAACCTCCATCTATTGTGATTAGTTTTAACTCATAATATTACGCATTATGAAAAGTCTATTTTTCCTCTTGATGATCAACGCACTTTCAATGGTTGGTTTTTCGCAAGACTACACACCTATAAAAGTAAATGGATTGTACGGATTTTCTAAAAACGGTGCGTTAGTAATTCCAGCAACATTTCAATATGTGACGCATTTTCGGCAAGAACGTGCTCTTGTGAAACAAAATGATTTGTGGGGTTATATCGATAGTAAAGGAAATTGGATCGTTCCTCCAACTTTTCAGCAAGCGGAACAATTCATTGATTCCAAAGCCTATGTCTACGTAAATGGAAAAACAGGAATCATTCTGTTAGATGGAAAATACCTCGTAGAACCCATTTATGATCAAGTGACGGAAGGTTATTATGGCATTGAAACAGTCATTGGTGATAAAAAAGGATACATTTCAAGCGATGTGGAACAAGCAATTCCAACAGAATATGAAAAATTTGAATTCTCAAATGGATATGTGTCAGCGAAACGCAGTTATGGGAATTATGATCTCTATCACAAAGGAGTATTGCTTCAAAAAGGCTTGAATAAACCAATTGGTTATGGAGATGTTGTAGCGAATGAAACGCACATTATTGTGTCGAAAAACGATAAAAAAGGAGTGATTGATCAATCGGGGAATTGGATCATCGAACCTATCTATAGTGACATTAAATACCTGTATTTAGGTGAGAATCCATATACGCCATTCGGAGAACCACCTGCCATGTATCAATTGGATCAAACAGAATACCAGTACTTTGATGAACTGCAGGATGCATTCGAACAACTTGGTCCAACGGAATTGTATTTAGCAAAACCAACTGGTCAATTGATCAATACAGAAGCATTTAGTGCCATCACTTTTAAGCAAAGTTTCCAAGGTGTCGATCAAATTGAAGTCATGCTAAATGGAAAACTTGCGTATTTGGAACCAGATTTAACGATCAGAAAAACAGCGTATATCAAGATTGCCGATTATTTTAATTGGAAAGTATGTTATGATGGAGAGTTGGCTCATCTTTTCAAGAATAGCAAAGAAATTGCAGCCTTTGAGGATATTATTATTCCAGAATCTGGCTATGAAATCTACAATGAATACGGCGAACCAACAGGTGAATATACTGAACAATACTACCTGCCCTATTTAATGGTTAAAAAACAACAAGACGAGATTGCCTTGTGGTCTGTTTTTGATTTGGAAGAAAACAAACGATTGGATGAATGGTCGGAAGAACAACGAACAGTAACAGTGGCAATGATGGATGATGTGACCCCCATCTTTTTTATTCAAGATGCGAAAAATTGGCTCTACAGTTATTATTACCAAGGAATGAAACAACCGACTGAATACCGCTATTCGGGATTGAATCTATTGAACTCGAATTATTTGGTAGCTCAATTAGCGGATGAATCAATCTTGTTCCAACTAAGACCAAATAAACCACCAACAGAAATCCTGCACACTTTCGCTATTGACATGAGTCAGAATAAGTATGTCATTGATTGGGAAAACGCGATCGGAGATGAATACAACAGTTTCCCTCAATTTAGTGAATCGTTCGTTTTACACCGAAGCATGCAAGGAAAACAAGGAATTGTTGCTAACAATGGTGTAGTCGTTCCAGCCATTTACGATACATTGATTCAACACGAAACAATTGCCTCTATTCTCCACACGCAACTAAACGGCAAATGGGGAAGTATAGATGTACGCAATGGAAATAGCATTCAGCCATTCTCCGATCAACCCTTGCAATTAACCGAAGATTTCTACTTGGAGGAAATTGTTGCTGTTGCTGAAGATCAAGGTTGTTACTTGAATTCAAAAGGTAGAAAGATGTACAATTTGGGACCAGAATATGAAGAATTCAAAGTCAAAGGCCATGTTGGATATAAAGTTTATCCCGATTTTCCGCTCAACGATAACGAAGAAATGGTCATCGCAATTCCAGCATTGTACAAATCCATTCAAGCCACCAATCACCCCAATCGATTTATTGTGAAAAATGATCAAGGTAAATTGGGTGTCATTGATTGTACGAATGACACACTTGTAGCATTTGATTATTCCTATATCAAAGAAATGCCCATTCAGATTGAAGAAAATGTATTTCTGTGTGAAACTGGAATTGGCAAGAAAAAAGGGATACTTTCGTTGAACTCAGGGAAGTATATCCCAGCTATCTATGAAAGCAATGAGATGATTGAACTAGGATACGCACCAATTGGTTTCCAAGTGAAATTGGCAGGTAAAACAGGTTTTTATTCCATGGATCTGACAGAAATTTTAGCCTGTAAATACCAATCATTTTATCATTTTGTTTCGGGCGAAGAATTAACCGAATTACGTGTACAGGAAAACAACCAATGGCGTTCTATTCTATACTATGCTCCAACTCAAATAGCAATTGCAATCGATTTGCAACCTGCCTATGATTTGATAATTGGACATTTCGGTTATTTAAAAACGACGAACGGTTATGATGAATATGATCTAATGCGTGGCGAATTGTTGCAATCTGGATTAGTCGAAATCCCACTTCTGATTCCAGAATCCGAATACGTTCTTTTCATGCAAAACGGTCAAATTGGAGCAATGAATGGAAAGAAAAAAGTGGTATTAAAACCGTCCTTAACAAGTTTTGTAGTGATCAACTCAACTGTTTTATTGAGTGTTTTGAATGGTGAATGTGTTTATTACGATCTTGATTTAAAACAACAATTCAAGACCTACGAATGGTAACGTATCTGATGCGTTCCAACAAATTTTACCTCCAATACTAAAATACAATCCAATGATAAAGACAATTTTCATCCTCTTACTCACTGTTACCGGAATGGTAACTTCTTGGGCTCAAAAATCAATCACCACGCAATTTCCACTCAAATGGAAAACAAAAATCGGTGTCACGACTTACCGAACCAATATGCGCATGAACAATGGATTGCTTTATATTGGATCAAATGGAATTTCGCGCGAAAGTCGAAACGATGAATTGGATGGCGTATATGCGATTAATCCTAAAAACGGTAAGATTCAATCAACCTACAAAGTGCCGTTCGCGGGTGACAATGATGTGACGGGAATTACCTTGGCGGAAAACAAACTCTTTTTCGGTACTGATAATTATTATTTCTTCTGTTTTGATGTGAAAACAGGTCAAGAATTGTGGAAATATCCCTTGCCGTATGATGTGGAAAGCACACCGGTGAATCATGATTTTAATCAAGACGGTACTATGGACGTTTCGTTTTCAGTTCAAGGCTATGGATTTTATGCTTTAAATGGGCTAGATGGTTCTGTAATTTGGTCGCAGGATTCTATCTCGTCTCACAATGGAAATGTGGCTTCGTTGCTAGTTGATGTCAATGGAGATGGTATCAAAGATGTCGTGAATGCAGGTCGTGGAGCAGCCAATTCAGATGAACTTGCTGGATTCAAAATGGCGCATTATGGCGATTATCATTTTGCCTTAAATGGTAAAAACGGCAGCATTTTATGGTTCATTGAATCTGGAGCTGGAATTCATACTTCTCCTTTTTTGTTTGAAACAAATGGCACCAAAAAAATTGCGTTGTGCGATAGTTATGGCGAATTTAAAGTGGTTGATTTAAATGGAAAATTAATCAGCCGAAGTGGATTTGGCTATGGTACATTCAGTTCTCCTATCATGACGAAAAACCACTACCTGATTTTTGGCAATACGAGTGTTCAATATTCAGAAAACATCATGGAAAGCGATGAATACAGCTTGTTTCCTGGTGAAAAAGCGACAGTCAATTCAGTTTCTTTAGATGAATATACCATCAGTGCAACCACCATGATTGCAGATGTATTAGGAAAAGGCAGTATGCAAGCAATTGGCCTAACAGAACAAGGAATACTATTTATCATGAACACAGATGGAAAAACGCTCATGAAATTGCAATTACTCGGAAAAGGTGCGGAGGCAAGTGCGTTTATTCGGGATGTAGACGGCGACGGAAAATTGGAAATCTTGATCGCCGATTTGGATGGTTATCTGTATTGTTACGGAACTAATTCGCGCGGAAAAGTTGAAGTGGGCGGATTTATGGAGTGAGGTTTTGCTTATAACAGCAGTTCGATTATTCCCCTTTCGAAATCCTCAATACTTCGTCACATCGGGAATGATCACCTTTTTGCGATTTTCATACACCAATGAACCTTGAGCAATCAATTTGTTAATGGCAGTTGTAACCGATTGGCGGGAGGACGCGGTATATTCTGCAATTTCTTGATGCGTTAAAAACATCGGCATTTCTAATCGATTGCCTGTTTGAGAACCAAAACTTTGTCCATAATTTTTAAAGAAGTCATGAATTCTGGTGTCGACATCCTTGAAGATCAAATCAGAATTACGTTGTTGAAACGACACCAATTTATCATTGATAAAAGTTGAATATTTGAGCGAAAGTTGCGGATTCGTTTGCACCACTTCCTTGAACCGATCCATGTCAAACGTACAAATCTTGATATGATCCGAAAGCACTTTTGCATATTCATTGCTGTGATTGGGATTCGGATTATTGGAAAAACCAATGCAGCCAAAAATATCGTGTTCTGTTAGAATCTCAGTGATGATTTCCTTGCCTGTTTGATCGAGGTAACAAATTTTCAGCGCACCTTCCTTCACCGTATACAATCTTCGTTGATCCGATTCAGAAAAGAAGATTACATCATTTTTTTCTGCTTGTTTGTAGCTAGAAATGATGCATAAATTCGTAATCTCTGGATCCGTCATTGTTTCAAACAACGAATGATTGCGCAAGTACCAGTATTTTAATTCTTCTTTTAACATAATGCGATCAATTGTACCAAAGCTAAGACAAAAAACAAACCGCTTAAGATGGTGTTAAAGTACTTAAAGCGAATGAATTTCTCCAATTTTTGTCTGTTGGTATGTACCAAAAACACCAGAAACAGATGCAATGCAAATGCTCCAATACCTGTTCCCAAAATAAAGGCAATCTGTTCACCAATATGATGAATTGTCAACCCTGTTTTTGTAAAAAAAGAAGTGTAAACCACCAACCAAAAAGGCAATAATTGTGGATTGAGCATTCCAAGGGAAAATCCTTTTAGAAGTGATGCTTTTTTGCCACTTGTTCGAAAGGAGTTTTCAGTTTTCTTTTTGAAAAAATAATAGATGCTCAATGTAAGTAAAACAGCGATTGTTGTCCATTGGAAGATTAGAAAAAGTGTCGGCATTTCTTGCAGTGACATTCCAATAAAAATGGCAAGAAAGCTATAGATGAATTCTGGAATACAGCCACCAATTGCCACCATGATGCCAGAAGTTCGGTTTTCGCGTAAACAGGTTTCCATCACAAAATAGTTCACAGGACCCAATTGAAGCGAACCAGCAAAACTGATTCCTGCGGTGAGTAAAAAAATGAGCAAGATTGTTACCATAGACGAATTCTGATGAACCTACGCTGTGAAGACACAACTAGATTTCGAATGTACCAACTTTTTCAAGATTTGATAAACGATTGTGGGTTTTTCATGCATTCTGTCGTTTATCCGACATTCAACGGTTAAACTGTATTGTACTTTCGCTCTGTAATCAATACATACATTTATGAAAACACTTTTTTTCTTGTTATTCAGTTTTGGATTCACACTTTCAATCAGTGCTCAGGAATCTACAGCTAGTCGACAAAAACACATCAATGCATTTAAAAATCATTTAGCGATTCAAGGTTACGATCCTGTTGCTTACTTTGCTTTAGGAAAAGCAGTTAAAGGAAATGGAGCATTTCGTCACGAAGAAAAAGGAATCATTTACCATTTTAGTTCAGAAGAAAACCGTGATTTATTCAAGAAGAATCCTGCTAAATATGAACCGCAATATGGAGGTTGGTGCGCCTATGCAATGGGTGATTCGGGTGATAAAGTAGAAATCAATCCAGCTACTTTTAAAATTGTGAATGGGAAATTGTATTTATTTTACAACAAGAGTGGAAACAATACCAAGATTGATTGGAATGAAGATCAAGATGCGTTGATGAAAGCGGCGAATGCTAACTGGAAAAAAATTGTAGGATAATGAGTCAAACAAAAACCATATTACTCTGGGGATGTCGGATCATCACAAGCATCATTTTACTGCAAACCTTGTATTTCAAGTTTTCAGGACACGAAGAATCCGTCAAATTATTTACAACGTTGGGCGTTGAACCTTGGGGAAGAATTACATTAGGTTGTATCGAACTAATTGTCGCAATTGCGATCTTAATTCCACGTTTTTCATTGTTGGGATCATTTGGTGCAGCTGGAATTTTAGGTGGTGCCGTTATGACTCATCTCACAATCATTGGTATTGAAAGTAATGGCGATGGTGGTGCGTTATTCATTATGGCATTGCTTTCTCTGACAACAGCGAGTATTGCATTTTTAATCCAGTGGCAGCAACGAAAACGCTCCAAAAACTAAATAAATAATACGTTTTGTATTGGTAAAACAGAAGTTCTTCAACTCGTGGTGATTGAGTAGAAGGACTTTATTTTTTTTAGCTTGAAAAGCTTTATTGATATCGGTATTGGAGTAAATTTCTAGAGGTAGGCTTCTTTTAAAGTTTAACGAGATTAGATTTAGAAGTGTGACGCCTTTTGTACGGAGAAAGTGAAGTGCAGTGGAATGCGGAAGAGCAAGCACCGCTTGTGAAGGATGAGGAAGCCCGCATTTCCGGGATCACCGAAACGGTCGCAATTCCACAAATGAAGCGCATTGACGGACAAACAGCGTCGAGTTTTCTTTTGCTTACTTTTCTTTTGCGGAAAAAGAAAAGTAAGGTTAATTAAATAACTATTTTATGGAATTCAAAGTGACTTTTCATCCTTAAGAAAAGCACGCTATGAAAACGTTCATTTTTATCCTCTTTAGTTTTTTTTCAGGTACACTTTCCGCACAGCATGGTGGTGTTCAACTGCGTATCTTGGATGAGAAAACCCATTGCAGTTACGAAGAAATTCAGTTGATTGCATTCCAAGATTCCATCGCTTACGATACGTTGCTAACCGATCACGACGCTTCCGCTTTGTTTTTGCAATTACCAGTTGGTCCTGTCACATTCAGTGTGCGGGAATACGGTGCAGAAATCGCCCAATTTACATTGACAATTCAGTTGTATCAATTGCTCACAACCACTGTATATATTAGTGATAATGCTCAAAAAGGCAACCTTTATTTTGGGAACCAAGCGACCAAAATTGCAGGTGAAGGGCAAGCCGAAGAAATATCGATTATTACACGAATTGATGCACAAGATATCAGACGATCCACTATAGAAGAAGTTTGTGTTATGCATTATCGAGTACCATTGATTGATATGAGTGCTATGAATGGTTGTGTTGTTTATAGAAGTGATGTCAATTCGACTCCTATGAATTCACAAATAAACCTGATTGAACCCAATATGGGAGGAATTACCAATACAATGAACGGATTGAATTTCCGTGGATCGCGATCAGATGCTGTGAACTATTACATCGATGGCATAAAGGTGATTGGAAATCCCAAAATTCCACAAAGTGCAATCAACCAGTTGACGGTTTATACAGGCGGTCTCCCAGCAAATTATGGCGATGTGACAGGCGGAATCATTTCCATTGAAACCAAGTCTTCGAAATCCTATGCTTCTGAACGACTTTCACGTGAACGCTCAGTAACCAATTACACAGAAGAGGAAATCTATGAAGCACCAGAGCCTGTTCTACAACGCGATCAATTTCTACCTATCTACGAAAACATGTTCTTATCACCATTCGATGCTCCGCACTCCACTTTTGGAATTGATGTTGACAGAGCGAGTTGGAGTTTTATTCAATCACAGTTGGCTGCCAATCGTACCATTCCCAATGATGCGGTAAAATTGGAAGAAATGGTCAATTCATTCGATTATTCCATACCAGAAGTTCCAGCTGAAAAACCTATGAATGTGACATTTGAACGATTGAATTGTCCTTGGAATTCCGCCAATCAATTAGTTGCAGTTCATTTGCTCGCGAAAGACTTTCCTGTTTTGGAAAAACGCCCGCCACACAACTTGGTTTTTTTAGTCGATGTATCAGGCTCCATGATGGCGGAGAACAAACTCCAGTTATTGCAAAAAGGATTGATTTCATTGGTTGAAACATTGAATCCAGACGATCGTGTTTCGTTAGTGACCTATGCTGGAAGTACAGGAATTGCCCTTCAACCAACCTATTGTTCAGAGAAAGAAACCATTATTGCGGCCATTCAACAATTAAATGCAGCTGGTTCTACGAATGGTATGGGAGGAATTCAACTTGCCTATCAAGTGGCAACAGAACAGTTTTTGCCTGCAGGAAACAACCGCATTATTCTAGCAACAGATGGAGATTTTAATGTCGGAATCAGCAATCCACATGAATTGGAAGACTACATTTCGTTGCAAAGAGGAAAGGGAATTTACCTAACTGCTTTGGGTTTTGGAATGGGCAATTACCGAAATGATGTACTAGAAACATTAGCAGACAGAGGAGACGGAAATCATTTTTACATCAATGATTTGGATGAATGCAAGGAAGTACTTGAAACGCGCATGGGAAACCTCATCAACTTAGCGAGAGACGTGAAATTGAATGTGGAATTTAATCCAAAATTGGTTGCCAATTATCGACTCATAGGCTATGAAAATCGGTTAATGCCTTCCCGAGATTTCAAGGACGATACCAAAGATGGAGGTGAAATTGGTTATGGTCATGTAGTTACAGCAGTTTATGAAATTGAACTCGGACAAGCAGAAGAATCCATCGATGCTCATTTCACGAAAACCAAAACAACAAGTGGTAAAAAAGAATTGTGCAATGTTAGTTTGCGCTACAAATTATTAGAAGCAACAAGCAGTGTCGAAGAAAGTTATTTACTAGCAAATGAAAGCGAGGTGACAGAAAATCCTTTACTGCAAACCATCATCGCTTTCGGACTAGTATTGCGTCAATCTGCCTACAAAGGTTCGTGCAATGATGATTTATTGCGTGAATTGGTTGGCAAATTGAATACGAATAAACAAGAATTGGAATTAAAAATGGCGATTGCATCGTATTTACCGTAGGCTCGGGATGCATCCCGAGATTTTTTATAATTGTGGGGTCGCGATTAATCGCGATCCCACAGTTATAAAAATCCCAAGCCTACAACATAAATAATCGCGACCCAACAGTTATAAAAAAAGCCTCAAGGCAACCTATTTAAACAATTCTGCGTCTCTCTTCAAAATGTTACCTATGAACAGTTCTACTCTACTTACACGATTTTTCGTGGCCTCAATGACGTTAATCAGCGCAGGATTTATTTCCAGCAAATCGATTGCACAAACAATAACGTATTCACCCATTTCCAATAATGTGGACATGTTGGTTGCCAATATTTTTGGCGTACAATGTGAAGGTGTCACCAATATTCAAGTCAACGGTGCGCCATTTGCCATTGCGCGTTTCGATTACGGTCAAGGCGTTGGACTGAATAGTGGAATGATGCTAACAACTGGTGTTCCAACCTATTCTCAAATGCCATCAGGTGCTTTTGCCAGTACTGGAATTGGTTCTCCTGGAGATATGGACATCATCAATTATGGAAACCTCAATGGTTCCGGAGCGGTGAGTTATGATGCTGTTTCAATTGAATTTGATTTTACACCGCAAGTAACAGATACCATTCGTTTTACCTATATTTTCGCTTCCGAAGAATATCCTGAGTATTCCAATTCATCGTTCAATGACCGTTTTATGTTTTTGGTTTCTGAAAACGCTGGCATTCCTCAAAACATCGCTCAAGTTCCAGGTACAACCACAACAGTAGAAATCAATTCCATCAATCAAATCGTCAATCCACAGTACTATATTGACAACAATGGTATTCCTTCTGCTGGCTATTTTGTGTTTGATGGGTATACTGTTCCATTGGAAGCGAAATTTTTCGCGCAAGTTGGTTCAACGTATCATATTAAATTGGTGATTTCAGATATTGCTGATGCTGTTTTTGACTCAGCTATCTTATTGAATGAACAAGAATCCTATAACAATATCGAAGGTCAATTAACAGTCAATAATCTTCCCGCTGAAGGAATCTTGGATGTGTTTAATTTCGTTGACGATACCTTGTTGGCCACTCCTGTTCAATCAATTGTTGTTTCTGGTGGAACCTATTTGGCGGATAGCTTGATGACTGGCATGTACCATGTACGATTTACACCAGATCCAGTGTTATTTCCAGGAGCTATTCCATTGTATTTTCAAACAGGTTCTTCGTGGACAAATGCTGATCCAATTGGTTTGCCGTGCTACTTAAACAATGCTGATATCGATGCAGATACCGTAAATGGATTTGATGGAACTAGTTCAATCTTCGGGAATATCATTATTGATACAACGTTCTTGAAAATTACTACCGTTCCATTTGAAGGAGCGTATGTTCAATTAATTGATCAAATAACACAACAAACAGTTTCGTTTGCTTATACAGATGCGAATGGTAATTATGCTTTAACTGGAGTTCCAGATGGTTCATTCTACATTTTGGTTGATGTTCCATACATCCCACAATCGGATACACATACCGTAACGATTACAGGTGGAATTTCTGGTGAAGGATTTGATTACGCAATCATGACGGATGGAATTGAAATGAACGGAAGCCCTTCGCTTGGAATTGCTCCGAAACAAACAATTGAATTCAGCATGTATCCCAATCCTGCGAATGATAATCTCGTAATGACCATTCAAGGTACAGAAAGCCATGTGGTGCAGATCATGACTTTAAATGGTCAATTGGTTCAATCACTTTCTTTGGATGGTGGTAAACACAGTGTATCGACTAAAGATTTGGCAAATGGATTGTATTTACTGACAGTTGATGGTGGTCAACCACAACGATTGGTGGTGAGACATTGATTTTTATTTAAAAAAAAGCTGAGGGATATGGTGGGGTCGCGATTAATCGCGA
>JAYSRF010000264.1:0-18925 GCA_043721195.1 Fluviicola sp.
ACACCCAACGGTACCGTAATTGCTGATTTTTCGTTGCCTTATATGTGCTGTTCTGATTGTGCACCGATCAATTTCATCATGCCAATTTCTCCGATTAAATTGAGGTTGCAACAAGATACACTTTGTTTAGGTGTTGATAATCCAATATTGACGTTTGAAGCTGAACCTGCCGATGGAGTCATTAAATCCGATCAAGTGATTACAGGAATGACAATTGAGGGAAATAAATTGACTATTAATCCACTTGCATTTGACAAAACGAAATTGAATCAAGTGATTAAATTTACGATTAATGATCAAAACACCGATTGCCAACTTACTGTTGTAGAACCTTTGACAGTTGATTTTGAAGTTCCTGCACAACCTGCGATGAATACCCTTGTTAACTTCAGTGCAACTAGTCCTACAGCATTTCCTGCTGGAACTAAATTTGCGTGGGACTTTGGCGATGGTCAAACATCAACGGAACAAACGGTTCCACATATTTATTCTTTGCCTTTAGGCGCAACGAATACTGCAGTTGTTAAATTAACCGTCACACCTCCTAGCGGAACATGCCCAACAGTTGTGACAAAAAATATTGTATTTGATCAAATCAAAATATCAATTACACCAACAACTTTTTGTGTGAATGATCCTATAGTTAACTATCCATTTATAATAACACCGGTAGGTGCAAAACCGAAAATTGACGGTTCTGGAGTAGACCCAGTTAATTATACATTCACACCAAGTAAGGCGAATATCGGAAGTAATCCTGTTACATTGGATGGTGTAACTGCATTGACTTTGACGGTTAATCCACTTCCAACAGTAGTTGCAAACGGAGATTTTATTAGAACTGATCTTCAATTAACTGCTAAAGCTGACAATTCAAGATCTGTAAAATGGACTTTTAGAAGTGCAGCAGGTAGAGTTGTTCATCCTGCGATTAATGATAATTTTAATCCGTTAATCCCATTAGTTGAATTTACAAATATTAAAGCAGGTGAAGTATTTACAGCAACTTTTGAAGCTACAAATAATTGCGGAAAAACGACTCAGCCGGTGAATTTGATCTTTCCTGGAACAACAACACAAGGTACTCCAACTAATCCAACAACTCCTATTACTGTTGGTACGATAGATACGCCAACGACTACTATTGGTGATTCAACTACACCCATTGTTTCGGTTGGAACAACTACACCAGGAACAAGCACTACAGTTTCTGGTGCTACTGAAGTCACTGTGAATCAACCAAATATTGGAAATATCTCAATGAGTGAGGCTGTTTCATCAATTAACACAACAGTTGCAAGTGGTATTGAAACGATTGCGAATAGCGCAAAAACTGTCACAAATGAATCATGTGCTGCTGATGCAACTAGGGATCTTGAACTCAATGCTCAGTTGATAAAGCAGTTTATGGCCGGTAAAGTGTATCCGAGTTTGGCAAAAAACCAGCAACTACTCTATTCTGAAGCAAGCAAATTATATAAGAACATTCAGTTAGACTTATCTGATTATTTGATGGGGAATAACAATGTTTTATTGGCTTCATCTATTACAGCACAATTGGATCAACTGTATAAACAAATAGCTGCCATCTATCAGAAGAATCCTACAATTGCTGGACATTTATTAGCTCTGTTAAAGTTAGTGGTTGAATTGTATTTAGCAGTGATTCAATGTCAGGATGAAAAGAAATTGGCGTCAAAAGAAATAGGTGCTGTGTTTGCTTTAATTGATTCTTTGTTTAGTCCAAAAGGTACTAAAACGTTAACCAAATTCAAATTGCCATTGGATCAATCGGGTAAATTCTTAAGTTATATCAAAACAGTGATCACTTATAGGGTTTCCAAAAGTAATTCGTGGAATGAGTTAACTAAATTGAGCCGTAATTTATAGTGAAAAAGTGAGGAGTTAAATGGAAACTAAAGACGCACATATTATCCAAAAATTAGTGGTAGAAGTCAACACTTCTACCACTAAACAAGGATATGATATAAAAGATAATGCGCGTTCTTTTATCGATCGTTTTGTAATTCCAGCAGTTGAGTCGTATGTTGCTGAGTTGGAGCTTTTGATTGATGATAATCAAGTGGTTCAGATTGATCAATTGACAATTGAAATTGAAGCGAAAAATACGGAATTGATTTCTCCTGAGCTCACTTTTATTATTCAACAAGCATTTGAGAAATCACTTTCAGAATCAAGCGTTGAAATTGCTCAATTTAATTCAATAAGTCAGCAACAAAAACAAAAAAACGAGCATACTGAACCCCAAATTAGTACTAGCAAACACATTGAAAACGATGTGTTATTCGAAAAGGATTCGTTTCAATTGATGACGAGTACTTCGCATCAAGTAAAAGCCTTGTTTTACTTTTTGGAATTCGGAACACGGCCTTGGTGGTCGAAAGATGCAGCACAATTCAATGATTTATTACAGGAAGAAAAAGTGCTAGCGTACATTGAGAAAGAACTCCCCATGTTTACGCGAATGTTTGTGAATAAATTCGCAAATAAACGAACAAAACAACGTTTGATCTTACAGTTTTCAGATTCCGTTCTTGCAGAACTCGTGTTGCTAATTGCTCATCCATTGGAGAAAACTAAACAAAAAGAAATTGACCGTTTTTATGAATTGATAAAAGACGTAAAATGGTTCAATGGATTTAGTCGCCTTACCAGACAGTTATTCTGGGAATTTGTCATTGAATATGTTCTTCAATTTTCGACAGGAAAAACTATTTCTGATGAAGAATGTGCTACACAATTACTCAAAATAGCACGAAATGAATCAATTGTTAATATTGAAAAGAAGGAGCAAACACAATTAGTTCATCATCAAATAGCCATTGTTCGTTGGCTTCATCAATTAATAAATAGCACCAAATCAGCTAGTTATTACGATTTATTTTCTGCTACTATTGTTGAATTATCTACGTTAACAATAGTTGCAAAATCAAAAAATAATTCTAAATTAAGTGATAAAGATTCTGAAGTAATGGATGATTTCAAGCAGCAAATAGCTGAACCAGAACAACCAGAACAAGACCAATTAATCGAAGAAAAAGAACAACACACAAGTGTAGAACTAAAAGAAGCATCTCCAGAAATATCACATGAAAAGTTGGTGGATGAAAATGAGCAATCCCTCGAACAATTGGTAGTGATTGATAATCAAGAAAATAGAGAAATATCAACAGACGAAGATGTAATTCCATTGGATGTTTCAAATGGGTTATTTGTAGACAATGCAGGATTGATTTTGATTCACCCATTTCTAAAACACTTTTTCAAACAAGTAGGATTGTTATCGGAAGACGAAAAATCATTGACTGATCCATTTTTGGCAGTTCACCTGCTTCATTTTATTGCAACTGGTGAAGAACAAGATTTCGAACATACGCTCTTATTTGAGAAATACCTTGTAGGCTTAACCTTCGAAGAAATCGTTCCAAGAGACATTCAAATTAGTGATAAATTGAAATCAGAAGTAGCGTCTTTATTAGGAGCTGTGAAAGAAAATTGGGAACCACTTCGAGAAACTTCAAACCAGGGACTTCAAGAAACGTTCTTGGTGCGATCTGGCAAATTAATGAATCTGAATGAACATCCCCGACTTGTTATTGAACGCAAAACGGTAGACATTTTGTTAGAAAAAATTGAATGGTCTATGAGTTTGGTGCATTTTCCTTGGATGGATAAATTGTTATACGTTGAATGGTAAACTGTAGGATATGAGAGAGTTTAAAGAACATAAGAAACCATCAGCAACTGCTTCTGATACTTTTTTCAAAGCAAGAGTACAGCCAAAACTTCAAGTTGGTCAGCCGGGTGATGCCTTTGAAAAAGAGGCTGATTCTGTTGCAGATGCAGTAGTATCTAAATCAGGGAAGAATGACATTCAAAAAGCAGGTAATCCAGAAGAAGAAAAGGTACAAAAAAAACCGATTGCTGAATCCATCTCATCCGTTCAAATGAAAGAGGTGAAGGAAGAAGATCCAACACTTCAAAAGAAAGAAGAAGAGGAACAACCTGTCATGAAGAAGGAGGAGGAAGATCCAACACTTCAAAAGAAAGATGAAGAGGAAAAACCTGTCATGAAGAAGGAGGATGAAGATCCAACACTTCAGAAGAAAGAAGACGAAGAAAAACCTGTGATGAAGAAGGAGGATGAAGATCCAACACTTCAAAAGAAAGAAGAGGAGGAACAACCTGTCATGAAGAAGGAAGAGGAAGATCCAACACTTCAGAAGAAAGAGGACGAGGAACCTGTTATGAAGAAAGAAGAGGAAGATAAGTTGCAAAAAAAGTCAACATCTACCTCAACAGCAAGTCCAAAAAGCTCCCTTGAAACACGTTTATCTTCTTCAAAAGGAAAAGGTTCAAAATTAGGTGGTAGTGTCAGAAACGAAATGGAGTCGGGATTTGGAGCTGATTTTAGCAATGTTAACATTCATACCGATCAGAATGCCGTTCAAATGAGCGAAGAATTGGGGGCAAAAGCATTTGCGCATGGAAATGATGTGTATTTCAACAAAGGTCAATACAATCGTGAGTCTTCTGAAGGGAAGCATTTGCTCGCCCATGAGTTGACGCATACGATTCAGCAGAAGGGGATGGTGCAGAAGCAGGTTCAGCGTAAAGATCTCGAGTCGCCTCGCTTTGCTGGAAATCCTAGCATCGAAAAAGTGCTAAATGGGAAATTACTGGTTGGAACTGGAAGCAATGGCGCACATGTTCGAATTATCCAACAAGCACTGCTCGATGCTGGTTTCGCATTGCCAAAATTCGGTGTGGATGGTAGTTTTGGAGCTGAAACGAAGGTAGCTGTCATTGCATTTCAAAAGGCGCGTGGTCTTATTCGAAAGGATCAAGATGGTATAGTTGGGAAACAAACGATGGAGCAATTGGATACGCAATACACGGGGTATTCCACCGAACATAAGCTTTTAGCGGGCAAAACTGAAGCTGAAGTGCTCAAAGGAACACGTGAAATCACGAAGCAAGAAAAAGCTGATGTCGACGAGGCGATGTCAACTGAAGTGAAGGTCGATCCGATCACCAAAGCCGAGCCAGTGTTCGATGTCGCGAATAAAGATCAGTACAAAAAGGAGCTGAGGGACGCCACTGAACTAATCGCACTAGGTCAATACGATCGCTTAGGTAAAGGTAAAGCTGCGCTACGTAGCGATCCAAAAAATCTCCACGATCCAAAAGATCTCGATAATTTGGGAAAAACATCGAAAAATGAAACGGACAAAGTATATGGTGGCTTTAAAAAAGGAGCTCCACTTAGTTATGGAACAAATATTTTTGATGGTTGGGAGAAAAAACAAGCGGAATTAACAGGGAAAAGTGCCGCTCTTCAAGATTCAATAAAAAAGGATTGGGCAGATTGGCGAATCAAGAAAATAGTGGAAGGTCCAGATTTGAGCCCTATTAACGAAAAATACGGAGCGGTTCAAAGAAGACCAGTAGAGGCAGCGATTGTTAGGTCTGTTATTTCCGAATTATCCTTGATCCATCGTGATAAATTGGTGCAAACCCATCTTGGATGGCCTGGCTTTGCTGATGACGGAAAAATTTTTCTTCAGCGCTACAAAAGCTCTAACAGTGAGGAAAATCGCAAGTATATGTGGCAGAATTTCGGAACTATTATCCACGAGTACATTCACACATTGGAAGACCCTCGATCGAGGACTTATCGTCAAACCCTCGATGATAAAAAAGGCGGAAAGGTGTTGCGCGAAGGTGTGACAGATTATTTCACGAAAGTTGTCTACAAGAATGTTACTTTTACTAATCAATCATTCCGAAAATCAGTTGAAGGTCCGTTCTATGATCCTGCTAAGAGTGATGCCCCACAAAGAGGCTATTACGACGAGGCGAAAAATGCCGAAAAAATGGCGGGTATCGTTGGAACCAATAACTTGGCAGCTTCATTCTTTTTGGGAAAAATTGAGTTAATTAAAGGAAAATGAAAGCATTACTATTATTTGCATTATCAGCACACGGATGTGTAGTAAGTACCATTCAAAATGACACGAATATGAGCGAAGATAAGAATCCAAAAACAACGTGCGACGCACTGATACATGAAGAATGCTCCACATTTAGCAATAGCGTGAATTTTGAGTCATGCCACTTCGATACCTTGTTAGCAGAAGCCAAGATTGAATTAGCTGACTCCGTGACGTCCTTTCTCGGACTTGAAAACACACCGTCTGTTTATTGGGAATTCTCCAAAAGTGAACAAGAACAACTGAAAATCTGGAAGCAAGGAGACAAACTTGCTAAAATTGATGTTATCCGTACACTTGAAGACCCTCAACTTATTTTAGATCAATTAAAAGCCCTGGGAGAGCCTACTAAAAAACTCGATTATTATTTCGGCATGATTAAACTGAAGCAGAAAGCGTACATCTTTCCTGAAAAGGGGATTGCAGTATTTTTGGGAACTATCGATAATTCTGTGTTCAAATGGAGTTTTTTCCCAAAGACGACAATCGAAGAATACGAGAAAAATTTGCACCCAACAGAGGTGCCACGCGAGTTTGAAGAATGATTTTATAGGAATTTATTTCGCATGACAAGAGTCTAATTGGTAAAATAAAAACAGTAGAACTGGCTATTGCTATAAATGAGCAGAATTTAAGTAATGCGGAATAAATAATGTGTGGTTTTTTTAGAATGGTTTAATTTAATTTTCATAAGCTATGTTTAGTTTCTGAAGCACAATATACTGCATTGATGATCACTTTAATTTTAGTTTTTATTGTTCCATTTATTTGGGGAGAAGGAATCGTTCTTGTCAGAAGTTTTTTTGCCATTTTAACATTGCTCTTATTGAAACAAATCATTGAATTCTCACTAAAACGGAAACATCAGTTTCCTTAAATTTATTACAAGTTTAGAAATATAATTATGCTCTTCACTCCACGAAATACTGACTCATCTCACACTTCGAAAAACAACAATGATTCGTTTTTCAAAACCCGTGTGCAACCAAAGTTGGCTGTTGGTCAACCCGGTGACAAGTATGAAGTAGAAGCGGATAAAACAGCTGATAAGGTTGTTCAAAAAATCAATACACCTCAACCAATTCAAACTTCCCCAACACCATTTTTCGCACCGAAGACTGTTGTTCAATCCAAAAAAGACACCATTCAGCAAAAAGAGAAGGGAGAAAAAGAGCAAGAAGTACAAGAAAAACCGCTTTCTGAATCCATTACTCCAGTGGTTCAAACAAGTTTGTTGGAAGAACCCATTCAGGAAAAATGCGATGCATGTGAGGAAAAGGAAACAACCCCTATACAAAAAAAATGCAAGGACTGTGAAGAAAAAGCTGCTGGTTCAACAACGATTCAGCAAAAATGCGATGCCTGCGAAAAAGAAGAAAAAGTACAAGCAAAACAGGATGCTGGAAATAAAAGTACTGAATCAGATTTATCCTCTAAGTTAACGCAATCGAAAGGTGGAGGTGTTGGGATGGATGCATCTACTCAACAACAAATGAGTTCAGGATTTGGATCAGATTTCAGTAATGTACGCATTCATACGGATTCCAATGCCGTTCAAATGAATAAAGAATTGGGATCACATGCATTTACGAATGGAAGTGATGTCTATTTTAATAGCGGAAAATATGATCCGTCTTCTGATAGTGGGAAACACTTGTTAGCACATGAATTAACGCATACCGTTCAGCAAGGGGCGAGTGGAAAAACTGTTGCTAAAAAAGAAAACCCAGAAGCTGAAGAAATAACACCTGTGCAAACGAAATCTTCAGAGACAGCTCTACAAAAAGTAGACGATCCATGTGCTGACATCAAACCAAAAGAGGAAGCGAAAAAAGAAGATACCAAAACAGAAAAAGATTGTAAGGCACGTTATATTCCTGCTGAAGATCCAGGTGATCGCGAAGAACCAGATCAAGAGGAACAACCGAAGGATATTGAAGCGAAGCCTGAGATGGGAGCTGAAGATCGACAAAAAGGTGCGCCTCCAGTAGATGGTGCGCCGAAAGATGTTGAAAGTCCAGCCGAAAATCCATTGGAAATTTGTAAAAAACGAGAGGAAAAACAGGCTCAAACAGGTAAAGGGCAAGGTGCGAAAGAAGCAAACTCGAAACCAGCTGCTGAGGGTGAAAAAGGAGGAGCAAATGAGCCGCCTAAAGGTGGAGAAGCGAAAGAAAAACCAGCCGAAACCAAAACGGAAGGTAAAGGTGGTAAGAAGAATGGAAAAGAGAAAAAGAGCCTCGCGGATGAAGTTCAAAACAACGGTAAGAAAGGAATTTCGCCTGTTCCAATGGGAGAAATGTCGAGTCCAATTCAGGTAGCTGAACGGGATTTACATTTAGCGCTAACAGCAGCTTCGATTGGTGGTGTTCGTGGAACTCAAGCACGAATCCAAACGCTTGGAATGACTCCTTTGCATTTCAATACTAACGCAGATAGTTCAGCAACCGCAGCGAGTGCGATGGCGAATAACTTCATGAGTAGTAAGTCGTCAAAAGCTACGTCGCTCATTGATACTGGACTTCTAGCGGTAGATGGTGTTCAACAGGATACCGCACTGAAACGTCTTGAAATCGAAAACGATATTGCTGCTAAAAAACAGCGATCAAGTGCATTCTTTCGTAAGAAAGCAGCGGCATCTGTACAGTCTGCGATGAAGGCTAAAATGGCGATGAATCAGCAACACATGATGACGGTACTTCAGATTGAAATGAAGGCGATGACCGACACCAAGTTGCTCAACGATGCTTTCCGTAAAATGTCTGCCGAAATTTCATTGAAATACATCAGTCAAGTCATTAACCTTAATCAAGCGTATAGTAAATCCTATAATAATCATCTCCAAATTGGAAGACAGCAAGGTCAAAAAGCAAAGCAAATGGGTTATACCATGGCTTCCGATTACCGCACAGCAAGTGTGGAAGGAGCCTCTGCTAAAGATCAAAAACTAGTACGAGGTAAGGAAAAAGATGGTTTCTGGGATGGTTACTTGACGTATAACCGCTACATGGCGCGTGCCGATTCGGCTATTGAGACGGGCAAACAGTATCAAGAGGGAATGCAAACCCAAGCGAAGGAAAAAGCTGATAAGTTGATGTGTGAAAAGACCTCACAGTTGGCCATCACAAAAGAAATCGCTGCTCAGGGAACTCAAAATCTACGATGTGCGCTGGATGATGCGATGGATGCGATTCAACTCCGAAAAACGGCGGCAATAGGTCAGGCAACAGCTGCGAAAGACGAATTCACCAAAAACATCGATGCGGCTTTGAAAGGCACATTGAACGAATTGAAAGAAAAACAAGTTGGTCAAGAGTTGGTGATCAATGACTTTGGAGCGCGTCAGATTGTGGCTTTGGAAAACAGTTCGTTACAGGCACAAATTGGTTTACTAAAAGGTATTCAAGCGTTAGCAGACGATCTGAAAAGTCAACTCGAAAGCTTCGCTGCTTCTGTCAATGGAATGGATGCTCCAGATCCGAATGATTACGAACAACAGTTACTTGGAGTTGATGCGCAATTTGAAGCGGGATTACAAGCCACTTCCTCAGGTATTTCTAGTGCAATTGCTGTTGCCAATGAAATGGTCAACAGTAGCTATACCATGGCTAGAGGAATCATAGATGGAGTTTATGAACAAGGAATCAGCGACGGTCAATTGATCTTTACGACCTACGATGAACTAATGAAGGGCATTGATGCCAAGCGATTAGAATTCTTTGCACAACACTTGCAAACAAGCATTCAAGGACTTCAAACAGATTACGATCAGGGATTAGCACGAATGAATTCAGTGGTGGCTATGATCGGAATGGCATACGAACACTTGCTGAATGGTTTAAAAGCCAACATGAAAGCCAGCGAAGACGGTTTAGTTGAAGGAATGACCAAAACCATCAACCAGGATCTCAAGGCAACTATTTGTTCACAGGCAGAAACAGCTGCAGAGGAAGTACAGCCTTGGTGGAAATCGGTGCTAAAAGTCCTTCTTGTCATTTTGGTAATCGTAATTGTCATCGCCCTCACGATCGTTACAGCAGGAGCATTTGCAGCAATTGCGGCTCCGATTGCTGGAGCCATTGGTTTGGGTGGAAGCGCACTTGCAGTAACGCTGATTGCTGGTGCAATTGCTGGAGCCGTCATGGGAGCCTTATCATCCGTGCTCATTACAGTCGGAATGAATGTCATCAACTTGGCAGGAACAGGTAAATTGACGTGGTCGGCTGCTTTTGAAGGAGCATTGGATGCTGCAATTCAGGGCGCTATTGCTGGTGCGATTGGTGGAATGGCCGGACCGTTGGTGGGAGTATTCAGTAAAGGTGTTGGAGTATTAGGAAAAGTGCTCATTGAAGAAGGGGTAGAATTAGCCTTTGATGTTTTGGGTGGCGTCATTGGTGACTTAGTACTCCATGGTGAAGTGAAGGATTGGGGCAATATCTTATTCGGAGCGATAGTTGCACGTGGTATTGCCAATGGAGTGAAAATTGTTCCTAAAATCAAGACCAAAATCATGGGCAATAAGGGTGCTGGTGCAGATGTGAATACCAGTGGCACCAAAACCAAGACAGCTGCAGGTCCTGAAGGTTCAACTCCCAAGACAAATACTGATGGTGGAACTCCTAAAACCAATGCAGAAGGAGGAACTACACCGAAAACGAATGAAACAGGCGCTCCTGGAGGAAAGAAAAACAAACCCGTTTCTGAAGGACAACAACAAGCCAAAAAAATGGGCTATCCAGAAGCACCAGAAGGATATCATTGGCGCAAAGGAGCAAACGGTGAACCGACCTTAGCTAAAAACCCGGGAAGCAAAGGTGGCAAAATGAAATACGATCCAGAAACTGGAACGTTCAAAAATGCGGATGCCGTCAGCGCACCAAAGAAAAAATTCGGTGACGAAGCAGATTTCCAAAATGATAAAATTGTTGTAAATAAAAAGAAGGCAGTTGATGGACATGAATTAAAAATTGATGCGAATGCTAATATTGCTAAATGCAGCGATTGTAAGTTGTTTGAAGTTACACATAAGGATATACTAGATGCAGATGTGAATCTTCAAGATGAACTGAAAGCAATAAGGAAGAAAATGACGGATGAAATTAATGCTAACGGAAAAGTTTCAGATAAGACAATGGATAAGCTCCAAAAATTTGATGAAAAAATGAGTAGAGCTGAGACTTTAGCAAAAGATCCACAAAACGGAAAAATAAACCAAAAATCAATTGACGAAACAACAGCAATTATAAAGCTTGAAGAATCTGGAGGAGTAATTAATCCCAGAAGACCCAATCTTTCTCTTGGTGAGCCAAATTTAGATTTTAAAATCGATGGGCCAAAACCGTATAATTGGGCTGATGTTAAGACACCAGTTAATATGGGAGATTTATCAAAGCAAGCGAAAGGAATTGGAAAAAAAGTAACTTTACAAAAAGCAGGCTCTGTCGATGTTTTACATGTCATTGATTTAAAAAAAATTCCTCCAGTGGAAAAAGCAAATTTTATGCAAGAAGTAGTAAATTCAGCAGGGTCTCCTAATGGAATAGTTTTTATAAATATATAATAATGCTATCAGAATATTTAAGATTGAAAAATGATGGAATTTCCAGATTGACTGATAAGAAGTTTGAGAATACTAAGTGTATTAATAATGAGTTTTTGGACTTTTCGTTTGAAAGAGTGAGTTATTCAAATATGACTATGTCTGTTGGATCAGTTGTCGGAGTGTATTTTTTTGACTGTGAATTCATTAATTGCATTTTTAAAAATGAAATCTCATTTTATAAATCAGAGTTTCATAATTGCAGATTTGAAAATTGCTCTTTTGAGTCAGGCGAGTTTAATAAATGCGAATTTTATTCATCTGTTTTTATTGGTGTTAATTGGGAAAATTGGTCATTAGAATGGAGCTTTTTTTATGAAATCGATTTTCGTAAGAATTCATTTTCAGAAGTTTTACTTAAAGGAACAATGTTTGCAGATTGTAAGTTGTTTGGTATACAATCTAAAAAGATATTTATAGACAAATTAAACCCACCTAAGTTTGATCAAATAGATCTAAGCGAAACAGGAAATTCATTAAAGTATGCCACATTTGAAGAAATACTTATTTTGTTAAATGGTACAAAATGAATATTCGATTTTTTCACCTGAGATGATTTAGTAGTTCTCATTTAGTTAACTCACCCGAACAAACGCCTTCCTGGTCGCAAGATCGAAATGGAAGATGGTGGCGTGAAGTACACTCAGGAGGTAGAATTGCCGAATGGTCACAAATGGCGTCAACGCGCTGATGGCGGTTGGTGTAGGTTCTCGAAGAAGACGTGTTATGGTTTTGACAAAACCAGAAATAGAATTCGTAAAAACAATGCGAGTGGTAAAGGAGGAGAATTAGGTTTTGATAAGACCAAAACCAAAGAATTACGAAGAGCTGTTACAGGTAGGAAAAAAATTGAAGCAGGAGAATTGTCCGAGCGACATTTAGGTACCACTTCCCATCAAGTTCCAAAATCGAGTATGGCACGTGTGATAAATGATTCTCAAGTAGTTATGACTGCGAGTAATGGAAACCTTATTTTTTTCAAGAATGGTACTGTGGTTATAACTTCTTCAAGCAACATTGCAGACGTTAAAACTGCTTTTGGGAGAGGTGGCTTCATACCATCTCGCCATGTAGGACCAGGTAAATTGTATCCTGCGGGTTCAACAGGATTACCTGAACCTCCAATAATTCTAAAAGATTTCATCAAGCAACAGGCAATCTCAGGTAACCCAGTGGTTAAAATTTGGCCTTAATTTATAACTTTGACAATGTTAACTTTTGAGATAATTCCTTCTGATAGCACCGTAAAAGAATATGCGATCTATTACAACCCCATATTAGATGGAGTTTATGTTGATCTGGATAATTCTGTTAGTATAGATGATTGTCAAGACGTTATAGGGCATGTTGGTCTATCCCCCGAATTTTATTTTTATGATAATTTTCTGTCCAAATTATTGATTGAGTTTCCTACTCGTGAAGATATTTACTCACTAAGTCTTAATGAATCTAGTATTATTCAGGATTTAATTTCATCCAAATCTGTTAAGTGCAATATTAAAGCTTTAACCATACCAAAAATGAATGAAACATCGACTTTGGTTACTGATTTGTTGGTTTCAATATCACAGGGCTTTTTGGTGTTCTTCTTTGATAATTATGATCCAAATTTGTCGGTATCAATAATCACTTCTGATGATATACTAATTGTGGAATTAAATGAATCTGTTGTAATTGGTATCAATCGCTCAGATAAGACATTGTATTTTATTTATTTGGTAAATTATCTAGAAAAACTCAGTTATACTGATTTTTCGATTGTGTCCACTGATTTAGGGAAAGAAAGATTTGATTCATTGAAAAAGATCATTGAAAAATCAATTGATTTCTCGTTGGGCGAAGCTAATTACATTCAACTAATCACAAGACACCAGGAATTATTCAAGGATAAGATTTTGAATGATAGACTGAATAAGGCTGAAGAAAGAATGATAGACAGCCTTAAAAAAAAGTATATATTTCATAAGTCTTAGATTGGTTGTTAACTATCTTTATTATTCAAAAGCTATATGCTTTTCTATTTTAAGAAAAAGTAATGAAAATACTAAAGCTCAAAAAAAATCGGATACTAATGCTTAGATAGGAGATAATGAGTATAGTATTACCATCACAGATAAAAAAGGAGGAATTCTTTCAATAGATACATGGACTAATGGAAACTTTCCAATCACAAAAGAAATAATCATGAAGCAACTTGGTAATGGAGGTGTAACTCCTAAGAAAAATTTTTGGAATAACTTCTGACAAATGTCTATAGATAGATTGAATATGCTAAAAAAATATCTTTCCTCAAATGGATGGGAGGTAATAAATAATCAAGTAGGGGAAAATGATTTGGATTTATATAAAATTGTAGATCAAAAAATAATTTGGAATTTGAAACATCGTGATCCTAAAATTCAGCCAATTCAGATTGAATTTTTTTTATTCGGAGATTTAGGTGAGATAACATTTGATTTGAACGATCTTGCTTTTTGTAATGTAGTAGGAAATACAGAACGATTGTTTTTTACAAAGATCAATGGTTCAGTTTGGAAAAACGATTATAAGAGATTTGTAATTCAATTATTTAACTCTTAATGTGCCTTCTCTGTCGTAAAATCGAAATGTGAAATACGGTCAGTTCAACAAAGAAAAAATTCGGTGACGAAGCAGATTTAAAGATTACAAAATCCAAACAAACCCTCAACGATAAAGAGTTTGACCTCGAAATGGGCGCGGTCAACAAACGCCTTCCCGGTCGCAAGTTGAAATGGAAGATGGTGGCGTGAAACCATGAATACCGTAAAGAAAAAGAGATGAATTTTAAAATTATTAGTAAAAACGCTATACATATCCTATTAGACGAGGAGGGGTTGTTGAACTTTATAACCATTTTAGAAAATATTCGATCAACGCATTCTGGAAACATTGGATTTGAGGAAGTATTGAATTATAGGGGTGAAAAGTTGTCAGGAATAATATTCTATCGTTCAGAAGATGGTGAATTTGTTTCATTTCAAAACAATCATCTTTCATTTGAAATAGAACATGAAATGTATGATGATTTATTGATAGTACTTAAGAGAGCAGTTGTGGAAAAATCATTTCGTACACTAGAATTAATGGAATTTCAACCTAAATCAAAGAAAGATTGCAGCGTTACATTATATGGAATTTATAATGAATCAGATATTTGAAAATAAATTAAGAGGCACCTACAGTGAATTTAAAGATGGTGAACAAGTACGTTTTTTAGAGATATATGCTTCTGAGTATAATATTGATAAAATAGAAAGAATAAGACAAATCGGAAATTTGAAAGATTCAGTAATCTATTCTTATTTAAAACATTTGAAGACAGAAGTTCCTGTTGGTACTCGCTATTTGTATAAGTTAATTACCTATTATGGATCGCCTGGTTTAAATGATGATTGGATCTTTAATGAATCGATAACCGAATATGAAGAGTTTTCGTTTGTATCGCTAAATGAACTTCTTTCCTTTGTTAAGGAACAATGGGGAATTACTGAAGTTGATTTTAAACCTAAAAATGAAACGAGTATTCCTGAATGAGACAAATAATATAATTTAGATATTCCTTTTTAAGGAACTAGCTGTTACCTTCCGGGTAGCAAGATCGAAATGGAAGATCGTGGCGTGAAGTACACAGAAGAAGTTGCGTTGCCAAATGGAACACCAACCAATGCGCAAAAGAAATTATTAGAAGGAGGACATCATTCCTCTTATTAAATTCGTACTTTAAAAAACGTAATGAAAATAATTGATTTTTATAAGGGGTTTGAAGGAAGTCCAGAGATCATCATAACAGTTGGTGATGATAGTCGCAATGCAATTATTCAATTGCGTGTATGGATCGGCTATTTTGATACAGTTTTGCAAAAAAAATGGAATCTGTGAATGGAAATTGGCTTGGCATATTATTACACTACCATCTGGAAACAGGGTGGTATGAAGAATTTAGTTTATTGAGTGATCAACTCATTAGCATTGAAAAAGAGAACTTTGATTCGCTTGAAAAAAAATTCATGGAAGAGTTTCAGAAAATAGTAACATATGTCTTAGAGAATAAAAAAAGACTTTTTATTAGCTATGAATAGCTGAAAGTATTTCTATAGAGGGCCCTATAAAATTCAGATGTGGGTTAATATAAAAACAAAACAGTTCGAATCTGCATGGCCAAAATATTAGATCATGTTTAAAATAATAGTTGATATAGAATCCTTCAAGTTCGATCCAAAAGGTACAAGTACTGGGGTTGTTTTTCTGGAAATCGACAATAAATTTTTCCCAGATCCAGTTTGGAGTGATTTTCCCGATGTTATTTTAGGTTGGTGGTTGGAAGGATTTATTCAGCTGTTATCGTTCAATGAACAAGGCTACTATGAACTTCTGTTCATGGATGGTCCTTGCAAATGGGTAATAGATTATGATGAGAGTCAAGATGTTAAAATCAATTGCTACAGATACGACAAAATAGAAGTTTCTACCCGAGAAAAGATTGATAAAATTCAGGAGTCATTACTTTCCGTCGTAAATGATTTTCTTAGATTTTGTCATGAGAATGATTACGAAAATGATGATCTAACTATTCTGAAAAGGCATTTTAAAAAATTGCATTTTCTTAAGAAGCAACTTAAATAATAATCGTTAAGGAGAATTGCTTTATGATTAATAGTTTTTAGTTTTATACTTGGGTTGATTGAGGTTTAAGAAGAATTGTTGTTGGAAGTGATGGAAGAGCCTATTATACAAATAATCATTACGATAGTTTTATAAGAATTTTATAATGTCGAATAGCTTCATTCAAAGAAATCAGGGGCGGGTGTATCTTGTAGCTGAAATTGATATCTACAAATGTCTTACAAATAACGGCATGTATAAAGAATTCGATGAAGCATTTAGCTTTCCTCCAACCACCAACTACGGATCATTAGATGTCTTGCTTGATTACATGCGGGATTTAGGTTGGCAAAAAATAAAAAATTATAAAATAGTTTTAACTAACCTTGATAAAGCAAATAAAAAAGACGTTGATGAAGTAAGAGAAGTCATTGATTTTCTTGAAATTGTAAAGGAATATTGGGATAGGGAAAAACTCAGACTGAATAAAAGATTTGAATATGATTTTATTGTTGAATTTTATTTAGATAAAAGTGAATAATGAACTTCCTATTCAGAATAAGATTTTGAATGGTAGACTTACCAATTCGGAAGAAAGCATGTTAGATAGCCTTAAGAAAAGGAATCACTTTTATAGGCCTTAATTTGGTATATTTTAGTACTTTAGTCATGCACAACTACATATTCGAAATCATAGATGAAAGCACTCAAAATCCTTGTATCCGTAGCTCGTATTCTTTCCGTATTTGGAATGGGAATTGGTGTGCTTTTTATCATTCTTTCGTATCGATTCAACAGTAATTACGAAGACTTCAAAAAAAACGGAATACTGGTAGATGGACTTATTACGAATCTATACGATAATGGAAATCTGCGCTATACTAGTTATTTTGTAGATGTAAACTATTTCCGCGTTGATATAAACGATCAGAAACATGCGGTGAAAGCTGAACGGATTGAAGTCTATTTTAAAGCTGCAAGAAAACTTCATATTGGTAATAAAATCGCATTGTACTACAAAAAAACAGGAAGTGCGTCGGATGTTATTTTGGCTGTAAACTTCGAAAATCAATACGTTCCACTAAGTCGAAAACCGTTTTGGGGATGGGGAATAACGATCGGTTCCACACTTGTGTTTTTTAGTTACCAGATTGGTCGGAAGTTTAAAAAATTAAGAAAACAATGAGCGAAGAAAAAAAACAAATTTGGTACCATTCGGAGTCGGATGAGGTTACATTCTACACCATTCCTGAAAATGTGTTTTTCTTGCCTGGAGAATACGAAATGGAGCGTTTTGATGGCGTTGTAAAAAAGGTTCAGCCTGCGGAATTAATCAATTACCAAATTGAATCGGAAGAAGCTGAAAGGCAACTGAAAGAATCCTATGAAGCTGCCATGCAAGTTGCAAAAAAGAAACTTGGTCACTTGGCACGTTTTGCTGAACTAACGGGTAAATCTGAACAATTGAATAAAATCATTGACAATGGGGCAATCCCAAGTGGTGCGCAAGATGTGCAGGAGTTTGTTCAGGACTTTTTCAGCAAAATGAATCAAACAACATCTTCTGAAGTAGAACAGCAGAAATTATTCAAGGAAACCTTCCAGAAAGTACCTGAAATTGCTGCGTTCTTTGATGAAAAGGCGCTTGAAAAAGCAGCGAAAGATCCTGAAACTTGGGCCAATGAAATGTACCAAACCATGTTTGGAGAAGAAGAGGTGTTGCGTCAGAAAAAGAAAACTGAAAAGCTGAAAAACACCATTGCTGAACAACTTCGCCGGAATATAGAAGAAGCCGAAAATAAAAATCGTAAATGATAGTAAGTGTTGGTAAATTATTTCTGAATAAATAGAATAATCAGGAAACAGAAATGATTGATTAAACCTGTAAATAGGTCGTTAGAGTGTTGAATGACAATAATTTATTGAATTTAAAAAAGTAATTAAATAATTTTCTACTTTAGAACACAAATTAACTGAATGCTATTCACTCCACGAAATACGGATTCATCTCACGCTTCGAAAAACAACAATGATTCGTTTTTCAAAACCCGCGTTCAACCAAAGTTGGCTGTTGGTCAACCAGGTGATAAGTATGAAGTGGAAGCTGATAAAACAGCTGATAAAGTTGTTCAAAAAATCAATACACCTCAACAAATTCAAGCTTCTCCAACACCATTTTTTGCACCAAAACAGGTTGTACAATCTAAAAAAGAGTCCATTCAGCAAAAGGAAAATGGGGAGCAAGATCAAGAAATTCAAGAAAAACCACTTTCTGAATCCATTACTCCAGTAGTTCAAACCAGTTTATTGGAAGAACCTGTGCAGGAAAAATGCAATACATGTGAGGAAAATGCAGTTGCTCCAATGCCTGTACAAACTAAATGCAAAGACTGCGAAGAGAAAGAAGCAATTCAACCCAAATGCGCTCAATGTGACGCAATTTCTACAATACAACGTAAAGGTGGGGTAGTATTGCCTGAACTTCCTGAGGCTGCTAAAGAAAAAGAAGAAGCTCCAAAAGAAGCAGTTGTACCAGAAGCTGGTGAGAAAAAAACGGCTCCTGCTGAAGGTGGCGGTGGTGCAAAAGATGGTCAAGTAGATCTACCAATGGTCGTTGCGGAAGAAATTCCAGAACCTGAAATGCCAGAAGCAATTCAAACAAAATCTGCAGGAACAACAAGTTCAGGATCTG
>JAYSRF010000265.1:0-18806 GCA_043721195.1 Fluviicola sp.
TTACCTTATTCAAGGATGGGTGGACAAAGTGATTTTAGTGATGCATCTGCACAGGATCGCTATAAATACTTAGAATACTATAAATTCAAGTTGACTGGAGAATTCTATTTCCCGCTTACAAGTGACAAAAAATTGGTGTTCATGCCACGATTTGGATTTGGATTCATGGGTTATTACAACGCTTCGAAAGGATTAACTCCATTTGAGCGATTCAATCTTGGCGGTAGTGGATTAACAGGTGTCAATCAATTTGGTGGTCGTGAAATCATTGCCTTACGTGGCTATCCAGAAAGTGCTTTATCATCTAGTGGAGGTGATCCATTGATTGCAAAATACACGATGGAGTTGCGTTATCCAATCTCGTTGAACCCACAAGCAACCTTCTTTGTGTTGGCATTTGCAGAAGCTGGAAATACTTTCCCTACGATCAATAAATTCAATCCATTTAACGTAAAACGTTCTGCAGGTGTAGGTGTGCGCATCTTCTTGCCAATGTTTGGTATGTTAGGATTAGATTATGGATTTGGGTTCGATACCTTGGATTCACACTCAAGTGGTTTCGGTCAAGCATCAGATGCTGATGTGAATAGCAAAGGTTATTTCGGTAAGTTCAATTTCACCATCGGGATGAATCTTGGCGAGTTATAGGATTTATTAAAGATGGCTAAAACAATAAATTTGTTACTTTCGTCGTTCTTTCAATTTTTAACTATGAAAAACTGGTTTCTTGGATGTTTAATGGTGTTTGGCATGGCGTTTGTCAGTTCAGCACAGAAGTACGGTTATATTGACTCAGATTACATTCTGAACAATGTTCCAGAGTACAAAGAAGCGAAGGATCGCTTAGATAAGTTAGCTGAACGTTGGACTAAAGAAATTGAGGAACGCTATGAGGTAATCAAACTAAAAAAAGAGAATTTTCTTCGAGAAGAAGATCTCTTGCCTGCCGAAGAAAAAGCAAAGCGTCAGGAGGAAATAGCTAAATTGGAAACCGAAGCAATGGAAATGCAAAAAACCCGCTTTGGAGTTTCTGGAGACTACTTCCAAAAACGCCAAGAATTGATCAAACCAATTCAGGATAAAGTGTATGAAGCAATGCAAGCTGTTGCTTCTAAACGGAATTATAGCTTTATATTTGACAAAGCAAACCAAAGCAACCTCGTTTTTGCAGATAGTAAATTCGATATCAGCGACGAGGTGCTAAAAGAAATGGGGTATAAACCTTGATGATTAACTACAATAATTACAAAACAATCCAATGAAAAAACTATTTTTTGCCGTAATGATCGCATTGTCGACAGCTACAGTTGCACAAGCTCAAACCAAAATGGCACACGTAAATTCTCAAACCTTACTTGATACAATCCCATCACGTAAAAAAGCCATTGCTGAAATTCAAGATCTTAGCGCACGAGCTGATCAAGAATTAAAAGAAATGGAAGCCAATTTGGAAAAAGAGTACAATGCTTATTTATTGCGTAAACCAGGACAAACTGCAACAATGAATGCTTACGATGAAGGTCGTTTGTCTAAAATGCAGAATGACATGCAATACCGCGAACAAGAGATCAATAATATTTTGCAAAAAATGTCGCAAGATTTGAACGTAGAAATCTTGGCAAGTGTTACTGAAGCTGTTGAAATCGTTGCAAAAAGAAAAGCGTTGAATTACATTGTTGATAAATCTTCTACTTTGTACGCAGGTGGAACAGATGTTACCAATGAAGTCATTCCAGAATTATTGAAAATTGATGCTGCTAAAACTGCCGCTAAAAAAGCTGTTGTTGCACCAGTAGGTCAATAAAAAGAACTGATCATATTTACAAAAAAGCTGTCTTAACCGATGGCTTTTTTGTTTAACACCATTTAATTACCATGGTATTTATTTTTTGATTAACTTCGAGAAAATTACGTTTATGAAACGTTCAATCTTTGTAAAATCAATGGTAGGATTTGCTGCAATTGGTGGATTAACTTCCGCCCTCAAACTAAAAGACTTACTCTCTGAGGAAGACTATACCTATCCTGTGCTTTTTATTGGACATGGTTCTCCTATGAACGGAATTGAGGAAAATAACTTTTCCCAACAATGGAAAGCACAAGTCAAGGATTTACCAACACCTAAAGCAGTAATTGTAATATCAGCACATTGGCTTACAAGAGGAACCTACATCACGGCGATGGAACAACCACGAACCATTCATGACTTTGGTGGTTTTCCTGAAGCGTTGTTTGCAGTAGAATATCCAGCTCCTGGAAGTCCAACCATCGCACAAGCTACAAAAGAATTGATTACAAGCACCACAGTAGAATTAGATCATGAATGGGGCTTAGATCATGGAACGTGGACAGTCGTTCGGCACATGTATCCAGAAGCAAACGTTCCAGTATTGCAATTGAGCATAGACTACAATCAATCAGCTGCATACCATTATGCTTTGGCACAAGAACTGCGTTCTTTGCGTAAAAAAGGGGTGTTACTTATCGGCAGTGGAAACATGGTGCATAATTTAGGTTTAGTTGATTTTGCGAATATATCAACCCCGAATTACGGATTCGATTGGGCAATTGAAGCACGAGATACGTTTAACAAACTCTTACTAAACAAAGATTACCAATCGCTAATTAGCTATGAGAAACTAGGTAAAAGCGTGCAACTTGCCATACCCACACCTGATCATTATTATCCCTTGATCTATTCACTTGGATTGTCTACTGAATCGGAAGAAATCCAATTATTCAATGACGAAATGGTGGGCGGATCGTTGAATATGACTTCAGTGCAGTTTGGATAGGACTATTCTTACATTTATTTCATTGAAGGAAAGATGTTGTATTTTAACCAGATAGAACACATTAGGAAACATAGAATTTAAAGTTCGTAAGATTACCTGATTTCCTTAGAACATCTAGCACTTCATATTTCTTCGCTTTGTGGTGAAATTCATCCATCCCTTTCGTATTTTCCACAAATCATTAACTTTACTTCATGTCAGCACATGGACCCATTGGTATTTTCGATTCCGGCTATGGTGGTTTAACAATCCTCAAAGAAATCCGCGATCAACTTCCCGAATACGACTTTTTGTATTTAGGTGATAACGCACGTGCTCCTTATGGTTCACGTTCATTTGAAGTCATTCATGCCTACACTTGGCAAGCCGTTCAAGCCTTATTTGATCGAGGATGCTCCTTGGTTATTTTAGCCTGCAATACTGCATCTGCAAAAGCTTTGCGTACCATTCAACAGAAACAACTGCCTTTATTAGAAGGAAATAAACGCGTTTTAGGTGTGATTCGTCCAAGCACTGAAACGATAGGTGAATTGACACAAACAAAACATGTAGGAATTTTGGCCACAGAAGGAACCGTTAAATCGTTGTCGTATGTGATTGAATTGCAAAAATTCTCTCCTGAAGTAATCGTTACGCAACATGCTTGTCCGATGTGGGTTCCCTTGATTGAAAACAACCAATTCAATACTCCAGGCGGATTGTTTTTCTTGCAGCAAGACTTAATTTCCTTACTACAAGACGACCCGAAAATTGACACGATCTTATTAGGTTGTACCCACTACCCTATTTTAAAAGACATTTTGCAATCATTGCTACCCCCGCACATCCAAGTGATTGCACAAGGTTCTTTGGTTGCCAACCGATTGAGTGATTATTTAATCCGACATCCTGAAATAGCAGAAATGTGCAGTAAAAATGGACAAACGCAGTACTTAACCACAGAAAATGCTAGTGATTTCGCAAATAATGCTCGTACAATTGTCAATATGGATCTTGTGGCAGAACACATTACGTTGCATTCATAGAATTTCACTACTTGTGTCACTTTAATTGCATTCAACACGTAAATGAAATGCTACATTTGCGAGCAATGAACAAAGAATCAATCGTTACATGTTAGAAATAATAGGATTTTGTGCAGCTTTTTTAGTCGGATTAGTACTCGGATTACTTGGAGGTGGAGGTTCTATTCTTGCACTTCCTGTGATGGTGTATTTATTCCATGTTGAAGCAGAAATCGCAACATCTTATTCTCTATTTATCATTGGTATTGCCTCTTTAATTGGTACGTTTCAAAATGTACGCAACCGATTGGTACAACCAAAAATAGCCTTGTTGTTCTCCATTCCTGCGGTGATTGCTATAACAATTTCAAAACAAGTCATCCTTCCGTCACTTCCTAGTAAAATACACATTGGTAATTCATTGGTATTTGAGAAAAATATTTTCATCATGATTCTCTTTGCTTTACTGATGATTATGGCTTCTATTCCTATGATTCGTGGTCAACGACAACACGCAACAGCAAAACGACCTAGACCTGGTATTTTGATGTTATTTGGAGCATTGGTAGGAATTATTTCTGGGATGGTTGGAGCTGGTGGAGGGTTTTTAATTATTCCTGCACTCTCCATATTCATGAAGATTCCAATCAAAACAGCAATCGCTACTTCCATCATGATTATTGCGATTAACTCACTCGCTGGTTTTGCAACAGAAATTTTCCGACCAGATATTGATTGGAAATTTCTACTCATTTTCACAGGTTTAGCTGCAATGGGAATGCTTGCCGGATTATTCTTGAGTAAAAGAGTAAAAGCCGAAAAATTACGCAGTGGATTTGGATTTTTTGTCCTTGCAATTGGTTTATTTATCCTCGTTCAAGAGTGGATTAGATAACATCCTAATTAATCACAAACGAAATACTCAATTTATACGTGAGATTTTTATCAAATTGAGGAACGGAATAAGCTCCATAATTGTAAAAAACACCTATTCCAAGACCAGTAGTATTTAGATTCAGTACTTTATCTAAAATCAAGCCCACTTCATAATACCCTTTATCCATGCTTTTGAAAGCTAGGTTATCCAACCCTACTTTATGTTCATCTTTTCGCGAAAAAGAACCCGTTCCCATTGCATGGTGGATCCCCAACTGAGGAGTCGACCATTTTTTATTTGTTTTCAATGGTTTGAAGGTGAACCGTGTGAAAATGGCCACTTGTTCTTTGTTATAAAAGCTAGAAGGTAAAACCGTTTCAAAGGAATTGATCACCGAAAGATTCCAATTACCACCAGTTCCCAAAGCCACTTGATTTAAAAACAACGGAACATCACCTATCGTTTTTGCTGCACTGATTAAGTACGAAAATTTCCCAACTGCACGAATGTTCACTTCCTGTTGTATGTCCAAATTAAAGCGGAGATAATCGAGTGACGATTGTTCAATTCCTTTAATCCCCTTCGTAGCTTTCACCATAATTTTTGGGAAGTCAGAACCTTTTGAAACACGTTTTGTTCCAAGATACATGACTTTCTCACGAATTGTCCACAGAACTTCTAAGCTGGTTTCTGCAACATCAAAGGCACGATCACCTGAAAAAACAACGCCATTCGGGTTCGTATATTGATAATCATCCGTCAGTCGAATTCGCTGATAATTGGCACTCGCCAACAATTTAATTCGTGGAGTAACATATCCAGAAACGACAAATTCTGCTTTTCGTTGATGTTCCATATTGTTCACATACAAACGTCGCGCATAAGAATTCAAAGCGATTCCTTGTTCAAGTCCTTGAAACGAATATCCACCGCGTTCAATGATGTCTTCTTGAAAAGCAAGTTTTAGTTCAACAAACTGTTTTGGAATGACCATCCATTTGGCATAACCTCCATATTTCCATTCTTTATCACGGAAACCATAAGCGAAATAACCACCGACCGTAGCTCGTTTCATCAATTTCTTGCTATTTTCCAACCCAAGACCTAATCGGTATCCTTCGTAATCACTATAATTGAGTAAACGGGATAAATCAAGTTGAAAATAACCGATTGGAATTTTACCTTCTGCTAAACTGGCAAGTGATGAAAATTTTTGATCCAATTTATAAACATCCGAAATACTATCAACAACAGTATACGTTCGCTCTTCTTTATCGGTCAATTCAAATTTCCGTTGATTATTCCAATGGGTACTATCTTTTTCATTCGCGTCGGCTTCTGTTCGAACAGTAACAGCATTAAAGCGTTCTTTCGACAAATCTGCCCCAATAACTATGTTTTCTATGTAAGTAGAACCTTTACCAATGAGGTAGCCATTTTTTAATTTTGGATCTAATTTTAATGCTGGAAACGCTACTTCAGTGGATAGTTTAATAGGAAACCAACGTTTACCATCAATAAAGGCGTATTCTTGAATAATTTTAACGTCTGAACTTTCTGTTTTCAAAGCAGGTTCTGCAATGACTTTTTCCAGGGCATAACCGTTCGAATTGACGTACAACCATCCTTTCATTCCTTCAAAATTTTTGTCTTTTCGTGGCTGAAAACGAATCGTGAAAGTGGTATCGCCATTAATAATGGTTTGATCTTCCAAAATAAACAAATAGCGTCTTACACCTCCAAATGCAAGCGGATTAATATACGTTTTTCCTAATAAACTAAATTGATTTTCATAAAAATTGAAGGACTGTAATTCATTCGAAAAGGTTGAAAAAGCAGGGTCTGAAAATCCAGAAACTTTATAAGCTGTAATGACTTCTTTTTCACGATAAGGTGGTTCGAAGTACTTTTGAGTGGTGCTTTCCAGCAGGAATAAGTGTTGTTGATTAAAAAACTGACGCAATTCAATCAAATTAGAATCAGTTGTAGCCTCTGGAATTTCTGCCAATGCTTCCGGATCCATTGTAAAAACAAATTTACTATAGCTTGTATAGGTAAATGAATCATCAGCCATTGGGTGATTTTTCTTGCGATTCGCCATGGCCAATTCCATTATGCGTTCCGCAGGATTTACACCTGGAAGAATCAGTACCTCATCTAATTCATTTGAAACAGGTCGAAGGATTAAGGTTGATCCCATTTCTGACACCAAATACGTTGTATCGAAGTAACCTTGTGATCGGAATAGAATCGAAACTGCATCGTTAGGAATGGTAAAAAAGCCATCAATATCAGCCAAAAAAGGTATACCTGGAGTTGGAATTACTTTTGAAAAAGGTACAGGTTCGTTTGTAGTTGCATCCACCAATTGAACGCGTTGTGAAAAGGCAACAGAAGTGAAAATCAATGAAAAAATAAAAATTATTCGACGCATAAATAAGTGTTATGGTGGTAAGACTGTTGTAACGTTAAAAAGTTACAGCAATTTTCTTGCCACGGGAATGCTTTCTCACTACATTAGCGGGAAGCAAATGAAAAAAACAGCACTAAAAGATTCTTTTCGCATTCTACAAATGCTTTCCCCAATCAGGATTTGGAATTTATTGTGCCTAAAAACTTCCTTTTATTGGTCCAAAGTTACAAAACGTCCGCATCATTTGGGCCAACCTTATGCTCTAAGTATTGAGCCAACTACAGCTTGTAACCTTGGATGTCCTGCTTGTCCAAGTGGACTCAAAGCATTTACCCGACCAACAGGAAAACTTGATCTCGTTCAACATGAAAATTGGCTAATTCAAGTGCGCAAAACGACTTTTTATATTAATTATTATTTTCAAGGAGAACCGTTTTTGCATCCGCAATTTCTAGAGTTGATTCAAAGTGCCAAAAAACACCGCATGTATACAGCTACCTCAACAAATGCGCATTTTATCGATGCAAAAAAAGCGGTAGACATTGTCGATTCGGGACTTGATCGGCTCATTATTTCCATTGATGGGTTGACGCAAGAAACCTATAGTTCCTATCGAGTTCATGGTCATTTAGATAAAGTGATTGCCGCTTCGAAACACCTCGTTGCCACAAAACGCGAGCGAAAACAATCTACTCCATTTCTAATTTTTCAATTTTTGGTTGTGAAAGCAAATGAACATGAAATTGATGAATTGCAAGCTTTAGCAGATGAAATTGGAATCGATGAAGTGCGTTTTAAAACAGCACAAGTGTATGATTACGAAAATGGCAATGAATTAATTCCAGATAACGAACAGTATTCTCGTTATACGAAGCAAAAAGATGGCACCTATCGCGTGAAATACAAAGGAGGAAATCATTGCTGGCGGATGTGGTCTTCGGCTGTCCTTACTTGGGATGGAAAAGTTGTTCCATGCTGTTTTGATAAAGATGCACAACATACACTTGGAACCTTGGAAACAGATTCATTCCGATCTATCTGGAATAATCGTCGTTATCGCCAGTTTAGGGAAAATGTTTTAATAGACCGCAATGCTATTGAAATATGCACAAATTGTACTGAAGGAGCCCAAGTTTGGGTTGATTGAAAAGAGTAATAAGAACACTGAAAAACGAATGAATCTTTTTTACATCAAATTCAATAAATTGAGACAACCATTATCATATCTAAACGTTTATTTGATTAGCTGATAGAAGAATTTACTGAATCGTTGTTTTATCTCATCACCATTACATGTTGGAATATGAAATTTACACACACAAATACAATTAATTATCGTTGGAAAACAAGTCGTAACCTCCTATTATTACTGCCTGTTTTCCTACTGCAATTATTATTCACGGAATCACTTTTTGCGCAAGCCTGTACTGAAGGAATTGTTCCTCCTGGAACTGTTAATGGTATTGATATTACTGTTACTTCATCTGGAAGTGTAGACCTTTATCCCAGTCCCTTCACCTCTTGTTCAAATGTAACTACGCCTGCTAATTCGTTGTATTTGGGTGCATCGGGCCCGTTCTCCTACACCATGAACTTTAGCCAACCAGTGAATGACATTCTTATTGTCATTACTGCTACTGGTAATATTTTGGGAGAAAATTTTGTATTTACATCCAACGCAGGGATTCCATCTATTTCGACTAGCAATAGTTGTTTCTCAGTGATTACTGGAAATGAAATTCTTTCAGGCGCTGCTTCCGGGCCGCAAGGAGGAGGAGGAGAATTTATCATTACCGCTCCTTCAGCCTTCACTTCACTTACTATAACTGGTTTAGGCGGAGAAGCAGGATCATTACTGACCGTTTGCGCAAGTTCTATTGTTATTCCTTCTTGTACGATTGCTTCACTTACTCCAACAGTCAGTCAAACGAGCGCATGTCTCACTACGTCAAGTTTTGATTTAACAACCATTACTTCCAGTAATATTCCAGCTGGGACAACTTTTGGATGGTATTCAGCTAATCCTGCCAGCGCAGCAACTGTATTGGCAAACCCTACAAGTGTTACGACTGGAACGTTTTACGGAGCTTTCTATGATGCAGTGAATGATTGCTACAGTTTAACTCAAGCTGTAACGATCTACCCTGAACCTGTTGCTGCATTTACTGCTCCTTCGGTTTGTTCTGGAGCTTCTATGGTATTTACTGACCAATCTACCGTTTCATCTGGTTCAATTACAACTTGGGCTTGGGATTTCGGAGATGGAGGTACTAGCGCGACTCAAAATCCTACTCACACCTATATCGGAGCAGGAGCGAATTTCACAACTACTTTAAACGTGACATCGGCTCAAGGATGTAGTAATACCATTACTCAACAAGTCACAACGATTGAAGCCCCAGTTGCCGCATTCAACTCAACTGTTAATTGCGTGAATGACCCTGTAGTGTTCATAGATCAATCAACCGTTTCTTCGGGCAGCATTACAAATTGGAATTGGAATTTTGGAGATGGAAACACTAGTTCGCTTCAAAACCCGACCAATCTGTATAGCACTGCTTCCACTTTTAACGTTACACTTATTGTTACATCAAATAACGGTTGTACCAATACAATAACACAACAAATAACACCATCAGCACCAATTGCGGCATTTACGTATACATCTGGCTGTTTAAATAGTCTAACAAATTTCACAGATCAATCGACCATCAATACTGGATCTATTGTCAATTGGAATTGGGATTTTGGAGATGCTTCCGTAGGAACGACACAAAACCCAAGTCATACGTATGCAACTACTGGCACCTTTACAGTTGTGTTGACCATTACTTCCAATTTAGGTTGTACTAGCACATCAACACAACAAGTAATTGTTTCACCTATGCCTGTTGCGGCATTCACAGCACCTTCAGAATGTTCGAATACACCAGTTGTCTTTGCAGATCAATCGACCATTTCTTCAGGTACAATCGTCAATTGGAGTTGGAACTTTGGTGATGGAGGAAGCTCGACTAGTCAAAACCCAATTCATTTATTTGGAACAGGAGGTACTTTCCCAGTTAGTTTGACTGTTACTTCAAATGCAGGATGTTCGAACACCGTAATCGTTCCCATTAATCTATTAACTAGCCCAAATGCAGGATTCGTTTCTACTCCTTCAAAACCGGATATTCTTAATCCAATTGTAGACTTTATCAATAGTACAACTGGAGGCACTTCTTATTCTTGGGATTTTGGAGGAATCGGTAGTTCAACACAATTCAATCCTTCCTTTACATTCCCAGAAAGTGTTACAAACTATACCATAACACTCATTGCATACAACGGAACATGCACAGATACAGCGTGGGCAACAATTGCCATCAATGACATTCTCATTTATTATGTTCCGAATGCATTTACGCCAGATGGTGATGAATTTAACCAAACATTCCAACCTGTATTTACAGCAGGGTTTGATCCGTTTGATTTCAATATGCAACTATTTAATCGTTGGGGGGAAACCATTTTTGAATCCAATGATGCAACTGTTGGTTGGGATGGAAGTTATCATGGAATGCTTGTGCCAGATGGAATTTATACGTGGCGTATTGAATTTAAGACAACTGCTTCTGACGAGCGAGTAATTCTTGTTGGACATGTGAGTAAAGTTCATTAATCTCAACACCTGTTTTCAACTACAAAAAAGCATATTTTCATTTTCAGGACTGGTAAATTCAGGTTAGAAAGGAACTATTTCCTATCTTCGGCCGAGCAAAATTTGAAACCATGTACGGAAAAATGAAAGAACACTTAGCCGCTGAATTAAAAACCATTCAAGATGGTGGAATTTTCAAGCGCGAACGCATCATTACCACACCCCAAGGAGCGCGAGTACGTGTTCAATCTGGCGAAGAAGTGGTCATTATGTGTGCGAACAATTACTTAGGACTTTCCTCTCACCCAGAAGTAATTGATGCAGCAAAAAACGCACTAGATACACATGGTTTTGGTATGTCTTCCGTTCGTTTTATTTGTGGAACGCAAGATATTCACAAAGAATTAGAAGCCAAAATTGCCCAGTTCTATGGAACAGAAGATACCATTTTATATGCTGCGGCTTTCGATGCAAATGGTGGCGTTTTTGAACCTCTTTTTGGTGAAGAGGATGCCATTATCTCAGATGAATTAAACCACGCATCTATCATTGACGGTGTACGCCTTTGTAAAGCTGCTCGTTATCGATACAAACACAGTGACATGGCTGACTTGGAAACACAATTGCAAGCGGCACAAGCACAACGGTTCCGTGTTATTGTAACAGATGGTGTATTCTCAATGGACGGTGATATTGCTAAAATGAACGAAATTTGTGATTTAGCAGATAAATACAATGCATTGGTGATGACAGACGAATGTCACTCAGCAGGATTTATTGGAAAAACTGGACGAGGAGTTCCAGAATACCACAATGTAATGGGTCGCGTTGATATTATTACAGGAACACTTGGTAAAGCCTTAGGAGGTGCAATGGGTGGTTATACAACCGGTCGGAAAGAAATCATTGAATTATTACGCCAACGTTCACGCCCTTATTTATTTTCCAACTCATTGGCACCAGCAATTGTGGGAGCTTCCATTAAAGTGTTCGATATTCTTAGTGCAAACACTGAATTACGTGATAAACTAGAATCAAATACCGCCTATTTTAAAGAACGCATTTTGGCAGCAGGTTTTGATGTAAAACCAGGAGACTCACCAATTGTGCCTATCATGTTATACGATGCAGCATTGTCACAACAATTTGCAGATAAGTTGTTACAAGAAGGAGTTTACGCCATTGGATTCTTTTATCCTGTCGTTGCAAAAGGGCAAGCACGGATCAGAACACAGATTTCTGCTGCTCATTCGCTAGCTGATTTGGATAAAGCAATTGCTGCATTTACAAAAGTTGGCAAGGAACTTGGTGTGATTTAATTAATTAAAGTTTATATTTGAATTAATAACGTACTACATTTTAAACAAATGAAACATTTTTACATTCTTTTTTCGTTCATCACACTCTCATTTTTGAGTTCAGTAGCCTTTGCTCAGTGTACCGTTTCTTTCACACATACTGAAAATGGTTTGGTTGTAGATGCTAGTGCTACAGGTATTGGTACAGCTACTGTTCCTGTTTATGGTTATGATTGGGGAGACGCAACAGCACCTTCTATTGGAGCTAACGCTACTCACACGTACGCAGCTGCAGGAACTTATACCGTATGTGTTAGCTTTTTTAACTTATTAGACACTTCAGCTTGCAATGCCACTTTCTGTGCAGATATTACAGTTGGTAGTGGCGTTTCGATTAAAGAAATTGATGAGCCTTTTACATTGTCTTTATATCCAAATCCTGCTACAACAACGATTGAGCTTGCATCGAATGAACAACTAGAAACAGTGATGATTTACAACACATTGGGAACATTAGTTTACCAAGAGAAAATCCAAGGTAATACTGCGAAAATTTCAGTGAATGATTTCCCGAAAGGTGTTTATTTGTTGCGTTGCAATGGCATGACAAAACGCTTTGTAAAGAAATAAATTATTTTGACTCTTTTTAGAAGGTGCTTCGGCACCTTTTTTTATGGAATACAAGTTCGTTTCTTAAAAAGAATTACTGTTTCTAGTGGATTTCATCTTCATAAATTGAGGTCAATCATAAAGTAGGAAACAATAAAAAGATCGGTTCGATTATAAATCATTCGAACAATCAGTTGAAACAGCATCAATATGGCGGAATAAAATTATCTTTGCGTTTTTTAACTCTTCTTGTTCTATCTGGAAGCGAACTCTTAATTAAATAGACAATATGCTTACAACAAGGTATTATCTTGTACTGTTACTTTCCTTGCTCACAATCAGTGGATTCAGTCAAAATTTTGAAAAAGTAACCGGAACATTACTTGATCAAAAAACCAAAAATCCAGCTGAAAAAGTAAGTATCCAGATAAAAAACAGTGATTCAACGCAGGTTTTCACAACTGAAACAGACGAAAATGGTATTTATACCTTTAAAAATGTCCCAGCTGGAAACTATCAATTAAAAATCGTTGATAAGGATTATGAGAACAAAGGATTTCCCGTTGAATTAAGAGCAGAACAAGCACCTGTATACACGTTAGATCCGTTCAAGGCATCGTTGAAAGTTTCATGGATTTTTAATTGGGGAGATTCAGGAAAGGTTGAGCATTATTGGTCTCATTTCACGGCGAAGATCATTTTGATTCTGTATGGAGCTTGTCTCGTATTGGTGTTTTTCTACAGTATTTTACAATTGACGCTTTCTATTGCTTATGCTCGTAATCGTAAAAAGAAAGCAGCTGAAATAAAACCAGTATTTGATCCAGAAAACACCCAATTTGTAACCGTACAACTTCCGATGTACAATGAATTGTTTGTCGCTGACCGAATCATTGAAACAATTGCCGCATTTGATTATCCACGCGATAAATTTCAGATTCAGGTACTCGATGATTCAACGGATGAAACAAAGGAGGTAATTGCCAAAAAAGTGGCCGAAGTTGCTGCTCGTGGCATCAATATTCAACACATTCACCGTGTAGATCGAACAGGCTACAAAGCTGGTGCATTAGACGCTGCAATGGATCAAGTTCAAGGAGAATTTATTGCCATTTTTGATGCCGATTTTGTTCCAGATCCTGATTTCCTTCAGAAAACAATGCCATATTTCAAAGAAGACAATATTGGAGTTGTACAAACACGCTGGGGACATTTGAATAAATCGTATTCTATTCTTACTGAATTACAAGCATTTGGTTTAAATGGTCACTTTGCTGTGGAACAAGGCGGAAGAACTGCTGCTGGGCATTTCATTAATTTCAATGGTACTGGCGGAATCTGGAGAAAAACCTGTATTGAAAGTGCTGGAGGTTGGGAACACGATACCTTGACTGAAGATTTGGATTTGAGTTACCGAGCGCAATTACGTGGGTGGAAATTCAAGTATTTAGAAGATGTTATCGCACCTGCGGAATTGCCTATTACCATGTCCGCATTAAAGAGCCAACAACACCGTTGGATGAAAGGTGGAGCAGAATGTTTCCGCAAAATGGCTTGGACAATCCTTACGTTCAAAGGTGTAAAAACCAGTGATCGAATCCATGGATTATCTCATTTATTCAATTCATCTGTATTCATGTTCATTTTACTCATGTCATTGATGAGTTTATTGGTACTACACATTAAAGACAGTTTCTCTGATTTGAATTACATTATTCAATTTGGTTCTATCTTTATTTCAAGTACGATTTTCTTAATGTACTATTACTGGTTGGCTTTCCGAGATAAATCTGAAAATGTAGTTGGTTCATTCTTTCGTTTTGTAGGACGTTTCTTCCAATTCCTTGTGGTTTCCTTAGGTCTTTCATTAAGTAACACGGTAGCGGTCTTAGAAGGCTATATGGGAATCAAAAGTTCATTTGTTCGAACTCCAAAATTCAACGTTGCAGTAAAAGGTGAATTCACAGGAAACAAATACGACAAGAAAAGCATTTCACTCATCACAATAGGCGAAGGTCTTTTAATGTTGTTGTTTGGATATACAGCTGTCAATCGTGCAATATATGGTGACCTTGGAATGGTTCCTTTTCACTTAATGTTGACACTTGGTTACGGATTGGTTTTCTTCAGTACACTAAAAGAATTGAAACGTTCTTAATCGTTTTAGATCTTACATAGACAAGGCTTGGAAGAAATTCCAGGCCTTTTTTGTTATTTCAACGCATGGTAATTTACGCGCCAAGTAGAATCCGAAACATCGCGGAGCAACATCCAAAAATTGGTGTCAATGAAATAATCCTGATCGATGTATTTGATGTGATAGCGATCAATTAAATACTGCTGTTGCACCAATGTTGGTTTATACATCCCATTGCTCCAGCCAACTTCAGAACCACCTCTAAAAGGGTAATCAGAAAAACGAATTTTCCAGAGGCTATCAAACACTGGGCAGTAAGGAATTTTCTCCAAAAAGGTGTCATTGACATAAACACCACCAAATACGCGTTCTTGTTCAAAATAATTGATGCGTTTTGGATTGTATGGACTTGGCCAAAAACCGGATAATACTTTGATAAATTCATCACGGGTAAATGAGCGTTTCTCGCGTAAAATGCCATTAGAACTATAACGAATGGCAATAAAACTGGTCATTTGCGAATTTTGAGCCATCGCTATGCGCACACCAAATACAATATGATCGTCTTCCGCAGGAGGATTTACGAGAGCAGTTCCAAGAACCCAAAAGACGAACACAAGTGTGAAACGCATGATGCAAATTACAAACAATCGGGATTTCAGGCAAATAAGAAGTTGAAAAATCAATTATCTTTTTCGGAAAAGGATCCAAATCACACTACCAAGAAGCACTAAAAACCCTGCTAACAGCCACCAATTTTGAACTAGAAACACCAATAAAAACAATAGTGGAATGGAAATGATTGCCAACAAGTGAAATTTTCCTTGATGGCGTTGATTATTAGTCAAAACGGACGATTTTTTCAGGAGTAACAACGGCATTCAAACGAACATCTGTCGGTAAAACATCGCTAATTGAATCTTCCAGATCGAAATAATGCAACCCAATAAATTGACAAGACGGAGCACATTTTCGCAAAAAACGGTCGTAAAAACCTTTCCCGTAACCTACTCTATGTCCGCTTTTATCGATCGCCAATAAAGGGACAAAAACAACATCAAATTTATCGGCAGCAATGATTTTACCTTTTTTAGGTTCTGGAATACCTCTGTCGTTTATTTCAAGCTGATCTGTACTTTCAAACAGGTAATGACGCATTTCCAATGTTTCAAAATTCGACTTTGGAATCGCAATTCGTGCTCCAATATTTTTAGCCCTTTCCCATAACAAATAGGTATTCACTTCTTTTTGCAACTCAATAGGCAAAAAAAGTGAAATCGTTTTATCTTCTAATTGAAAATGGGTGAGTGTTTGTTCAATAATTGTCTCGGACAAGCGTTGTAATTCACCTGGGGAAATCTGTGTTCGTTTAGAACGATAAAGTGTTCTCAGTTCAGCTTTCGTCATTCTTCAGTAGATGGATTAGGAATCATATTCGCAAACGAATGCATCAATTCTTTTTCACGAAGAGCAGTTACTTTGTCGATGGCATTTTGCAAGGCAATGGCAAGAAAATCTTCCAAATCGGCTTTTTCCATGAGTGTTAATTCTGTGGCAATGTTCAATTCTTTGAGCTTGTAAGTACCATCCAATTTCAAGCGAATCAAGCCATTACCAGCTGTTCCTTCTAGGATGAACTCAGGCAACCGAGACATACCATTTTCAGTTGCATTTTTTAATGTACTGAGTTGCTGTAAAAATTCAGGTCCAAACATCGTTCTAGCTTTTTGACTAAAATACATTAAACTAACTAATTAACCTGAATTCTCTAATGAAATTAAAATTGAACATCGTATAAATTGGTAGAATAACTGTCCATAAATTAATTGAATGATCAACCTTACAAATTTTAATACTAAATTTGAATGATATGAAATCTGTTTTCAACATATTCATTTTTTTAGCAATTTCGGCATTTGTTGCAGAGATAGCCTATTCATTTATTGAAAAAACGGCAAGCGAAACTTCAATAAATGTAGATGATTCAGACGTTGACGATGAAAGCGATTCAGATCAAGAAGAAAAAAACGACTCAGATAAATTAGAAATGTACTACACGGTTGACAGCCATTATTCGCATCAACTTGCTCTTCAAAATAAGAAGTCTTTTTTTGGTCAAATCCAACATTCGACCGGATATAACTTCAGTAAACCGCCCTATTCTCCGCCAGAATTGATGTAATTGACTTTCTATTCAATTATCATTTATTCTAAATTTTTATGTTTTCATTTTTTAACCATTGGAGGGAAGACCTCCCGGCTGGACTTGTCGTTTTTTTAGTTGCAGTACCCTTGTGCTTAGGAATTGCGCTCGCATCTGATGCACCACCTTTTGCAGGTTTAATTGCAGGAATTATTGGCGGCGTTATTGTTGGGTCAATTTCTGGATCTGCAATTGGCGTTTCAGGCCCAGCAGCAGGTTTAGCAGCTATTGTTGCAAGTGCAATTCATGAACTTGGTAGTTACGAACTATTCTTAACTGCTGTTGTGCTATCAGGTATTTTTCAATTGATTTTCGGCTTGTTAAGAGCTGGTATAATTTCACACTATTTCCCCAATGTTGTGATCAAAGGAATGCTCGCCGCTATTGGAATCATTATTATTTTAAAACAACTCCCACACGCGGTTGGCTACGATAAAGATCCAGAAGGTGATGAGAATTTCTTCCAAATAGATGGTGAAAACACCTTTTCTGAAATCATTAATGGATTGAATCACTACACACTTTCGGCGATAATTATTGCCATTATTTCGTTAGCAATCCTCATTTTATGGGAGCGTAAATTCATTCAACGAACCGCTTTGAAAAACATACCAAGTGCATTGCTGGTTGTAATTGTAGGCATTCTGATGACTTATGGTTTTCAGGGAACAAATTGGGCTTTGATAGATGAGCATCGAGTTGATTTGGGTGTTTCAGACAAATCATTTACGGAACTATTCACTTTTCCGAATTTCTCTCAATTGGGTAATCCACAACTCTACATCGTTGCCATCACCTTGGCTATTGTTGCGAGTATTGAAACACTTTTGAGTGTGGATGCTTCTGATAAATTAGATCCGAAAAGAAGGACTACTCCAGGGAATCGGGAATTGTTTGCACAAGGAGCTGGTAACATTTTATCTGGATTAATTGGCGGATTACCTGTTACACAAGTGGTGGTTCGAAGTTCTGCAAATGTGAATGCTGGCGGAAAAACAAAATTGGCAGCCATTTTTCATGGTATTCTTATTGCCATTTCAATTTTCACCATTGCTGGATTAATGAATTACATTCCTTATGCTTCACTAGCAGCAATCTTATTGGTGGTTGGTTATAAATTAGCTAAACCCAAAATGATCCTGTTGATTTTCAAAGAAGGTTGGACTTCATTCCTTCCGTTCATAGTGACAATTCTTGGAGTCGTATTCAAAGATTTATTGACTGGGGTTGCACTTGGGCTTATTTGTTCAATTATCATAGCACTTATTCAACGATCTACCATATCTGGAACAAAAAAGAAGAAATTAATACTTCATAAAAATGAATCCAACGGTGAATATCAGTTAGAATTACCTCATTTTATGCCGTTTTCTAAAAAACCTTCCTTGATGAAACAGCTGAAGAAGGTACCGCAAAACATTCATCTAACAATAGACTTAACATACGTACAAATAATGGCGATTGATATAGAAGAATTGCTGCAAGAATATAAAACAACTGCCGTTTCAAAAAACATCCAATTACACTTCATCCCTCAGAAGGGGAAAATCTAATTACAATTAACTATAATATACTTAGACATGGATTTAATGCACAATTTATTAGAAGGAAACAAAGAATGGGTAAAAGAAACCATTGAGCGCGACCCAGAATTTTTTGATGGACTAGCAGCAGGTCAAACTCCAGAATTTTTATGGATTGGTTGTTCAGATAGCCGAGTTCCAGCTAGTGAAATCACCAAACAACTGCCTGGAAGTATTTTCGTTCAACGGAATATCGCAAATCAGGTCAATAATACAGACATCAACCTCTTAAGTGTTGTTTATTATG
>JAYSRF010000266.1:0-54648 GCA_043721195.1 Fluviicola sp.
TGCAAATGATTATTTTAGAGAATGAAACCAAAGACATCTGCGAAGATATTTATTCAGGCAAAGCTGAGATTCGCCGAATGATCTTATCAAAAACAACACATGTAGGATTGGGTCTAGTGACATCAGACCAAGTTTTGTATCCAATCGACTTGATTGCTGGTAAACATATTATGATCTGCTTTCTCAATATTCCAAAAGAAAAACCAACCTTGGAATTGTATATTGCCTTCGAACCTACGAATGGTGAAATCAAAGAACCTGGGGTTGGAGAAGAGAGCAAAATAGTTGATTTACGAAAAGAAAAAGACGATCCCGCATTGAATATCCAAATTCGAGATGTAGAAACGGGAAATCCTGTTCTTGCCAATATGGCTGTTACGGGAATTAAAGACATTCAAGCGCTTTACAGCGGATCTGATTTCTACATTACTGTTGATCATTCAGGTAAAATTCAACTCAAAATTGACGCTGAAGGCTACTTTTTTGTTGATCGTGAAGAACCCGTTTCTGCTGGTTCAGATAACGAAATTGTAATTTGGATGGAGCCACTTGGTGAAGGCAAAAGCATGCAAATTGATGAAATTGAATTCATTCCAGGATCCAGTGAATTTCTGTCAACTGCAGAGCCAAAACTGCGTCGCTTGAAAGATTTTCTTGCTTTAAATTCCGCTGTTAAAGTAGAAATTCAAGGACACGTTAATGCCACAGGTGAAAATACGTTTGCTGCTCAAAAAATATCAGAAGCCCGAGCAAAACGTGTTCTCAATTACCTTGTTGAAAATGGGATCGATAAAGATAGGCTGACTTCAATTGGTTACGGAAATACAAAACCAATTTATCCTGAAGCAAAATTCGCATACGAAGAACAAGCCAATAGACGGGTTGAGGTGAAGGTACTTTAAGTATTCTTTATTCCATTAACCGCATCAATACTTCTTTTACATCTTTATAATACGGTTCCCAAGGAATAAAATGTGGTGCATCCTTCATTATTTTAAGTTCCACTTTTGATGAATTCACAAGCATTTTCTGTGCATAGTAGGCGTTTTCAACAGGCACGAATTTATCGGCATCACCGTGAATAATCCAAACAGGGCAAGTAATCAATTTAAATTGATGGGATAACGGTTCTAATTCCTTTTTAGCCATCCAAATCTCTTTATTACTTGGTCGAAATGCACCTGGTAACAAATATTTCAGCGGAAAGACCTTCATTACAGCTCGCCACCGTTCTTTGGGCTCATATTCTTTTGAAACAGAACCTGCAAGGAGCACAAGTCCTGAAATTCGCGCATTGTTTTCTGCAGTTAATTTCACTGAAAGTGGTCCTCCAAGTGAATGACTGACGATATAAATGGGTTTGCCATTCTCAATGCGTTTTAAAAGCGGATTAATGATCTTAACTTGTTCTGCTAAATTTTTAGCGTCGCCAAATTGACTGTAACCAAATCCAGGTCTGTCAATCGAAATCATACGGTATTTTGCCAATAACGTGCTGTCTTTCATGTATACTTCAAACGCATTCCAACTACCCGGTGAACCATGAATGAAAAACAAGGTAGGAAGCGAATCATTGCCTGTTTGAGCATAATGCAATGTAAATCCATCACTTCTAATCGTATCGGTTGTTAATTCAACACCCACTTTTGCGAAAGTAATTTTTGCTTCTTTATCTGAAACACGCATTTTCATGAATCCTTGTGCGAAAACAAGCCAGCCACTCAGTATAAAAAGTACAATCATCAAAAATCGTCTCATCCGTTTTCTTCGTTTTGGTTGTTTCGTTTTCGCCATTTGTCAAACTTCACTTAGTACTGTGAAGCTAATGAAAGTATTCTATCAATGTTGAAATTGATCGTTTCGAATCTTGTTCATTTTTAGTGATAGCTCTGATTTGAATCATTACTTCTACTCATGTTCAAAAAAAATAATGATCTTAGAAAAAAGTTGAATCCATGAAACTAACTCTTGCCTTAACTGTGTTTTTAACACTTCATTTCTATGGATACATCGCTAAGGATAACACCAATCGGAAAGATTCAGTTCGCAATTTAAAACAGACAGAAATAGGTTCAAAAAAAGAGTCGCTGAAAGCTATTCAACTAAATTTCAAACGAATCAATTCCATTCCCCAATGGGATCACATAAAGAAAATTGAACTGTTTGAATCAACACTTGGTGGATTTGCAAGCTATTATTTCTCAAAAGGAAAACTCGAAAAGATCGTTGCACATTATTATGGCGAAACATTTCAAGAAATAGATGAATATTATTTGTCAAAAGGAGAACTTTCATTTGTGTTTGAAAAAACATACGATTACAATCGACCTATTTATTGGGATACAGTCAAAATGAAATCATTAAATGATAAGGAAGTTTTTGATTTTGAGAAATCCACTATAAGCGAACAGCGCAATTATTTTCATAGTGGAAAGCTAGTTAAGCAATTAAAAAGCGATGTAGGTGGAAAGTCATCCATGCAAAAGCAATTGAAGATTGAAGAAACAAGGATTGAAGCTGCATTTAGTGACCTATTAAAAAAGAATGGGGTAAGTAGTCATTCGATTCATTTTAACTCGCGTAAATTCGCAATTTTACGTGCCTAAAACTATTGGGATTTTGAGACGTAAAATTGCGAATTTACGCGACATATATCATTGCTGATAATCAGTTATACCAAGCAAAACACCATTAAACTAACATGAATAAAAAGCTCTTTTTTACGGTTATAAGTTTGTGTATCCTTCTTATAATATGGTCACGCGTATCCATTGATCTTATTGAACCAGACTTGGCCTTTAGCTGGACAATCAGGTATTTTGTTTTACCCATTTTAATCATTTCGGCATTCATCAGTTACTTTACCTATTTCCGAATGATTCGCCAATTTGAAAAAAAGGAATACTACTCACTTTTTCTAACGCAACTCCGGTCAATTTTCCGCGTGATTACCTTGACTGCAGGTTTAACGCTCATTTTTAGTTTCACATCACTTTCGCTGATTCTATTAACGAATACTTATTTGGGCGAACAAAAAACAATCAACGTGCAGGGAAGTGTTATTAAAACACATGCATCGACTAGAACAATCAGAACTCATTACTTTATAACCATAAAAGCGGAACGACTCAATCGCACTATTGATTTGCAAGTAGTTCGTCCTTATGCTATTGGTGAAACATTTTCCGGAAAAATGAAAACCGGGTATTGGGGGTTGCTTTATTCCGACGATTAAAAATAACGACTCACCATTTTAACCTGAGATTCATTGTTTTTTAAGAAAAAGTGTATCTTCATTGCTTAAACACAAAATAATTTTAACCCTATAAACTAAAAAAAAATGGCAACATACGAAGAAGCATTTGCTCGTTTTACTGAAGAAATGACATCACTAGGATTTAGTCATCACCACGAATTATACGATGCAGTTACAAAACATTTAGGACCATCCATTCACAGTAACGATGCATCAAAAGTTGCATGTGATGACCCGAACGAAATGCAAACAATTAAAACTGAATTCCTCATTGGAAAACTAGGATTGGAAGACGGACCAGAATTGGATAATGCGATCAGTCAAGTTTGCGGAGCATTAGGAAAAGACAATACGAATAAACACCGTGCTACGTTTTATTACCTGTTAGTAGCAGTATTACAAAAAGAGCATGTCTTTATCGATGTGAAATAAGCTTCAATAGAATTTTAAATTGACTAGTTCCAGTAAGGCTCTTGAAGCAAACTAGAACTAGTCATTTTTTTATCACTATTCGTTGAATTGATTTAAACCTGTTTTGCGAAAATATCCTTCAACAAGGTTTCGTCTACCAATTCAGGGATTGTTACTTTTAACAAGGGTTCTTGTTCCATTGCACGCTTAATAGCAAAAACAGCACCTTCATTTCGCGCCCAATTACGACGAGCAATGCCATTATTGACATCCCAATGTAACATCATCGTTAAACGTCTGTGGGCGTCAGCTGTGCCGTCAAGAAGCATTCCAAATCCACCATTGATTACTTCGCCCCAGCCTACTCCACCGCCATTGTGGATAGAAACCCAAGTTGCCCCTCGAAATGAATCGCCAATTACATTCTGAATCGCCATATCAGCCGTAAAACGAGAACCATCATAAATATTGGATGTTTCACGGTAAGGAGAATCTGTTCCAGAAACATCGTGGTGATCACGACCAAGTACAACAGGACCAATTTTCCCATCCGCTACAGCTTGATTAAATGCAGCAGCAATTTTCATCCGACCTTCAGCATCTGCGTATAAAATGCGTGCTTGTGAACCAACAACTAATTTATTTTCTTGCGCACCTTTGATCCATTTAATATTGTCTGCCATTTGTTGTTGAATCTCTTTCGGACTCGACAACAACATTTCTTCTAAAATTGCACAGGCAATGGCATCCGTTTTTGCTAAATCTTCTGGCAATCCACTGGCGCATACCCAACGGAATGGTCCGAAACCATAATCAAAACACATCGGTCCCATGATGTCTTGCACATAAGAAGGGTATTTAAAATCAATTCCATTTTCAGCCATTACAGCTGCTCCTGCACGTGATGCTTCCAATAAAAAAGCATTACCATAGTCAAAGAAATAAGTTCCTTTTGCAGTATGTCTGTTAATTGCTTCGGCGTGACGAATAAGTGTTTCTTGCACTTTGTTTTTAAATTCTTCTGGGTTGTTCGCCATGAGTTCATTTGATTCCTCGAATGACAAATCAATTGGATAATAACCACCTGCCCAAGGATTATGCAAGGATGTTTGATCTGATCCTAAATCAATGTGAATATTTTCTTCATCGAATTTTTCCCAAACAGCAACGATATTTCCCAAAAAGGCAATGGAAACAACTTCTTTTTGTTGTTGAGCAACTCGTACACGTACCACCAATTCATCCAAATCCTCAATGATTTCATGAACCCAACCTTGTTCGTGCCGAATGCGTGTTATTTTGGGGTTTACTTCAGCGCAAACGGTCACACATCCTGCAATCGTTCCTGCTTTTGGTTGCGCCCCTGACATCCCTCCTAATCCAGAAGTTAAAAATAAGGATCCCGCTGGTTCTTTTTGAATTTTGCGAAAACCATTCAATACAGTGATCGTTGTACCATGTACAATTCCTTGTGGACCAATATACATATATGAACCTGCAGTCATTTGTCCATATTGCGAAACACCTAATGCATTGAATCGTTCATAATCATCCGGTTTAGAGTAATTCGGAATCATCATACCATTTGTAACAACAACACGTGGGGCATCTTTATGTGAAGGAAACAACCCCATTGGATGTCCAGAATACATCACAAGAGTTTGTTCATCTGTCATTTCAGACAAGTACTTCAAACACAAACGGTATTGAATCCAGTTTTGAAACACAGCACCGTTTCCACCATAGGTAATCAATTCATGTGGATGCTGCGCCACAGCATGATCGAGGTTATTCTGGATCATCAACATGATCGCTTTCGCCTGTTGTGACTTTCCAGGATAATCTGAAATCGGTCGTGCTTTAATGGTATAATCAGGTCTATAACGGTGCATATAAATACGACCATACGTTTCCAATTCTTCAAGAAAATCAACTGCTAATTCAGCATGGTGTTCTTGAGAAAAATAACGCAACGCATTTTGAATTGCCAATTTCTTTTCTTCCTCCGTGAGTATATTTTTCCGATTAGGAGCGTGATTTACTGTTGGATCCAATGACTTTTTCGCAGGAATTGCAGTTGGGATTCCTTGTAAAATATCGGCTTGAAATTCAGTCAAATTCATGAGTGCTATTTTTTTTCAAAATTAACACGAAAATTAGGAAAACAGCTTCCTCTAGTCATTCTTTCAGTCCAATTAAAACAAAAAAGCGGATTATCGTTTTACTGACAATCCACTTCAATTAGATTATAGGTTTTATCTCAAGATATTAACCGTTCCTTTATAGATTAGTTTTTGATCGTTCAAAATGTTTTTTGTTCGGATAGTCCAATTGTAAGCACCACCCTGAACAATTTTACCATGATAAGTACCATCCCATTCTTGTTCTAAATTGTGTGATTCCCATACTATTTCACCCCAACGATCAAAAATGATTAGTTCGAAATCGTACAAATCAATTCCTTCCATAAACACTCTCCAACCTTGATTAAATTCATCACCGTCTGGCGTAAACGCATTCGGAGCATAAATCAATATCTCAGGCATTACTGGAATAATATGAACAACTGTATCGGAACATCCAAGATAGGAAGTTGAGACCAAACTAACTTCATAATAACCAGTAACTCCATCTGGGAAAACAGTAATAACATCTTCACTTGTAGACGCATTTGGATAACCATTTTCGATCGACCATTGATACGTGTCAGCACCAAATGAATAATTCGTCAACGAAACAGTTGTATTAAACATTAATACTGGGTCTGGACTCCATTTAAACTCAGCAACCGGTTTTGGACGAACATTTAAGAAATTCATAAAAGTTGTTGAATCTATACAACCTTGAGGACTCGTAACAATCAATTGAACATCATACATTCCAGCATAAAGTGCATCTGGTTGAACTAGATCTGTATTAAAAAACTCTTGTCCATCACTTAATCTCCAATAAGTTCCTGCAACCATTGCTGGATCTGTTAGATTGGTTAAGATAAACAATGCAGGCTCACATTTAATTGGCTCATCCACTGCAATTAAGGGAACTGGAACCGGGTGAGCTGTAATAGTAGTTGTGATAACATAAGGTGTTGATTCACACGCATCATCAACGGTAACAGAATAGGTTGTTGTAAGAGCTGGCGATTGAGTTATACTAGAAGATACTGCCGTTTCGTTCAATCCAGTAGACCAAGAATAGTTGTAAGGTGTTCCTATTCCTCCACTCCCATTAACCGTAATTGTTGCAGGATAACCAGGGCAAACAAATTGATTGGGAGTTATCGTTGCGCTTATTGGCGGGCGAATGCTCACAACAATTGATTCAGGCAATGATAAACACCCCGCCTGGTTTTCAGCAACCACTGTATAGGTAGTACCAACACTTGGCGAAACAGGTTGATTCGGTAATAATGAAGGTGTATGTAACCAATTGTATGTGAAACTTGTTCCACCTATAGCTGAAGCAACCAATGAAGCAGTTCCATTTTCGCAAATCAGCGTATCATTTGATACACTAGCGACAACAGGTGCAGGTTCAACAATTGTAACATCAATACATTTTTGACAACCCAATGCATTTTTAGCGCAAACGTTGTGAAGGCCTGCAGCAAAACCACCTTGAGTATTTGATGCTTGCCAGGTAACACCACCATCAAAACTGAATTGGTTTGCACCAACGCTAGTAATGGTAATTTGACCATCTGAATAACCACCACAACTTGGACTCACTGATGTTGCAGAAAGTGTAACCTCTGATACCGTTACAAATACTGTATCTCTGAAAGTTCCACACACAGTACTTGTTTCTCGCAAAACAAACTTGTAAACTCCAGGTTGGTTAACTGTAACTGTTGGAGTCATCGAGCTAAAACTTGGTGAGAATGAAGCCGTTGCTGCAGGAGATAAACCAGGAGGAACAATCGCCTGCCAATTCGAAGCATTTGTTAAAGCACTCGGCACGCCATTTAATACAAATGGTGTGCCTAAACATACTGTTTGATCAGGTCCAGCATTTGGTGTTGGAGGATTTACAACAGTAATGGTAAACGAAATCGTATCTAATATATAAGCTTGACTAACAGAAGCTAATTGCTCAATTTGAACCTGATAAGTTGTTGTTACCGTAGGTGTTACCGTAACGTTTGGTCCAGCTGTTGTATTAGGAACGCCATTTGTTACTAACCAATTATACGTTGGTGAAGGAAGGCCACCTGTATTGATCACAACATTAGCAGAAGAACCTAAACAAATCGTTTGATCGGCTGCTGAAGGTTGACATGAAACATTCGCTGTACCGAAGAAATCTAGGTTTACATTTCCACTTAGACCAGAATAATTCGATAAACACAAAACAAACGATTGTCCTGCAACTACATTTAATGGAGCTTCATAACTTGACCATGATCCATTAGGGGGCAAATTTCCAGGAGAGGACATTCCAGTATTTCCATTACAGCTTCCATTCCAGTTACATGCAACAGGAGGTAATGTATTTCCGTTGATTCCAGCACAAGCATTTCCACCAACATTAGGCCACATAATCCAGTCAAAACATCCTGAATTAGTCGGGTTCCCTGAACCATCAACACCAATTATAGACCATTGTAGTGTTCCATTAGAAACGACATTTATGGTAATAAATGTAGAACTTGTTTCACCACTTAATAAACAGCCAGAATTGCTGCCATTGGGATTACTGGATGGATTTGAAATACTTCCAGAAGTAAAATCGACGATGTTTGTCGCAGGATTGTTGGGTGCAATTGCAAAACCAGGAGTTGTACAACCAGGGATTGCATCTGTGCAATCATTTGGCTGTGCCCAGAATTGAGCAACACAACCGATACAACTAATTACTAGTAATAGATATTTCATTGTTTAGTCGTTTTCGCAGTTAGTAAATGGGTATGGGTTCACTTGATCCGTTCCATGCAAGCCAATTTGAATACACGAAGCTGTAGTTGCATTTTCACCCAACCACGATTCAAATTGTTCAACTGTAAGTGATGTTAAATCTTTGGTTAAGAGAAAAGCACGTTTAGTAGACCAATCCAAGCGGGCAATAGCCACATAAGGATTATTTCTAAGTGTTTGCTCTAATTGGTGAAAAGTAGTTTCATCATCAATGTTTAGCATACATTGTGCAAAGTACTTTGGTTGCTCGGTATTACTTTGAGCATTCGAAAAAGTAACGCAACCAATAATTGAAACAATGAGTAAAAGGTATTTCATAAGTTGTTATTTGTCTATTAAACGCAGGTTAAGATAGAAGGTTGTCTCAATTAATAGACTATTTCCGTAGTAACACCTCAAATTTACGAAATTCTCACTTTCTGTTAAAAAAAAAGGAGAGCACTCTTGCTCTCCTAATTATCAGTTCATTTGGCTAATTAAAGAAATCGAAACGACTTCCCTGGATAATATGCAGTATCACCTAATTCTTCTTCGATCCGCAAAAGCTGATTGTACTTAGCCATTCTGTCACTTCTTGATGCTGAACCAGTTTTTATTTGACCGCAATTTAATGCAACCGCTAAATCGGCAATTGTTGTATCCTCTGTTTCCCCACTTCGATGTGACATCACTGAAGTATAGCTATTTCTTGTTGCTAATTGAACGGATTCTATTGTTTCTGTTAAAGAACCAATTTGATTGACTTTCACTAAAATAGAATTGGCAATACCTTGTTCAATTCCTTGAGCCAAACGTTTGGTATTTGTAACGAATAAATCATCACCAACTAATTGAACTTTATTACCCAACTTTTCCGTTGCCATTTTCCAACCACCCCAATCATCTTCAGCTAAACCATCTTCAATGGAAGCGATCGGATATTTTGCACACCAGTCTGCCCAATAATCAACCATTTCAGCTGAAGTTCTAGCATCACCAGTCGATTCAAATAAATACAAACCTTTTTCAGCGTTGTAAAATTCAGAAGATGCAGCATCTAATGCAATATGCATATCATGACCTGGTTTAAATCCTGCTTTTTCAACAGCCTCAAGTACAACCTGAATGGCTTCTTCATTGGATCCTAAATTTGGAGCAAAACCACCTTCATCACCCACATTGGTTGACATCCCTTTGGATTTCAAAACGGCTTTGAGGTGATGGAATACTTCCGTTCCCCAGCGCAATCCCTCAGAAAAAGAGGATGCGCCAAATGGCATTACCATAAATTCTTGAATGTCGATTTTATTATCTGCGTGAGAACCACCATTCAAAATATTCATCATTGGAACAGGCATCGTTACAGCTCCTACTCCTCCGATATAACGATACAAACTTAATCCAGCTTCTTGGGCAGCAGCTTTGGCTACCGCTAATGAAACACCTAGGATTGCATTCGCACCTAATTTCGATTTATTTTCTGTGCCATCCAATTGAATTAAAAGCATATCAATTGCTTTCTGATCAAAAACATCCATCCCCAATAATTCCTCGAAGATGATTGTATTGACATTTTCAACTGCTTTTAACACGCCTTTCCCCATAAAATAGGCTTTATCACCATCACGCAACTCTACCGCTTCGTGAATACCAGTTGATGCTCCAGATGGTACAGCAGCTCTTCCAAGTGCTCCATTAGTAGTATGAACATCCACTTCTACTGTAGGATTACCACGTGAATCCAAAATTTGTCGTGCGACTATGCGTGCAATATAACTCATGCTTTAACTTGTTTCATATTGTTGATGAACTGATCAAAAAGATACCTTGAATCATGCGGTCCAGCCGATGCTTCTGGATGAAATTGAACAGAGAAAATGGGCTTATTATTGATCGCAATTCCTGCAATTGTACCATCGTTCAAATGTTGATGGGTAACCGTTATTTCTGAATTATTGACTACACTCTCTTTTGTAATAACAAATCCATGATTTTGAGAAGTGATTTCTCCTTTACCTGTTAGTAAATTTTTTACTGGATGATTAATTCCACGATGACCGTTGAACATTTTTTCCGTCGACAATCCTTGGCTTAATCCTAAGATTTGGTGTCCTAGACAAATTCCAAAAATAGGAACTCCAGTGGTTGTTAATTGTTGAACCAATGCTATTTCTTCCGGCATTGAAGAGGGATCACCTGGACCGTTTGACAACATAAAGCCATCAGGATTGAAGTCCATTAATTCAGCCAAGGTTGTTTTCAATGGAAAAACACGCACAAAACAATCGCGATCTGTCAGACAACGAACAATGTTTTGTTTTACACCAAAATCCAATAATGCTACCTTGTATGTTGCGTCAGGATTACCACTTTCATATGCTTCATTGGTTGTCACTTTAGAAGATAATTCCAACCCTTCCATACTTGGAATTTCTTTTACACGGTTCATCAGAACAGCTTCATCTAAAATTTCAGAAGAAATAATCGCATTCATCGCACCTTTATTACGAATATGGCGCACCAATGCACGAGTATCAACATCCGTTATTCCAACTTTTTCATTGGTGATCATAAAATCATCCAAATTCGAACTTCCAGAAGGACGGGAGTAAATTTCTGAAAACTTTTTGGTAACTAGACCAGCAATTTTCACAGATGATGATTCTTGTTCATCAACATGTACACCATAATTACCAATATGCGCAGTGGTCATGATCAAAATTTGACCGTAGTATGAAGGATCAGTAAACACTTCTTGATAACCTGTCATCCCAGTGTTAAAGGCGATTTCGCCAGTAGTTGTTCCGATTTTCCCCGTTGCTTTCCCATAAAAGATTGTTCCATCTTCTAAAACAAGCACGGCAGGTTTACGTTCTTCCATACAATTATTTTTTTTGCAAAATTAGAATTTAAAAATCATTATCGAAGTAGTGTGCATAAAAAAAGGGTCTCGAAACTAAATTCGAGACCCTTTTTAAAATTATTGTCAATCATTTACTAATCTTCTTTCTTCTCATCATCCGATTCTGACTCCTCAGTAGATGCTTCTGGAGCAACTTCTGGAGATTCTTCAACAACTGGAGTCTCTTCAACAACCACTGCTTCTTCAACTACTGCTTCTGGTGTTTCCACCTCAGTTGCTGCTTCAGCTGTAGCGTCTTTAGCTACTGCTGCTTTTGGAGCAGTTGACCCTCCACGACGTGAACGACGTGTTGTAGCTTTCTTAGTTGTATCGTTTAACATCAATTCATTGAAGTCAACTAACTCGATCAAACACATTTCTGCGTTATCACCCAAACGATATCCAGTACGAATAATACGCGTGTAACCTCCAGGACGATCAGCGATTTTCGGCGCTACCGTACGGAATAATTCAGTTACAGCTTCTTTACTTTTTAAGTAAGAAAAAACAGTACGACGATTATGTGTCGTATCGTCTTTTGATTTCGTAATAATTGGCTCTACATACACTCGCAACGCTTTCGCTTTTGCTATAGTTGTATTGATACGTTTGTGTTCAATTAATGAACAAGCCATGTTCGACAACATTGCAGCTCTGTGCGCAGTTTGTCGACCAAGATGATTAAATTTTTTACCGTGTCTCATAATTGTAAATTTCGTAAGTAACGGTTAGCTAGAATTAGTATCGCATCATTCTAGCCACCTATCACGACATTATTAATAGTTATTGCGATCCTAATCTTTATCCAATTTGTACTTCGCTACGTTCATACCAAAGTTTAAACCTTTAGCTTCAACAAGGTCTTCCAACTCTGTTAATGACTTTTTACCGAAATTACGGAATTTCAAAAGGTCATTTTTGTTGTAAGAAACCAAATCCCCAAGCGTTTCAACATCTGCTGCTTTCAAACAGTTTAGTGCACGAACTGAAAGATCCATATCAACTAATTTTGTTTTTAACAACTGACGCATGTGCAATGAAGTCTCATCAAATTCTTCTGTTTCAGATTTCACCTCACTATCAAGAGTGATACGCTCATCTGAGAACAACATAAAGTGATGAATCAAGATTTTAGCAGCTTCTTTCAAAGCATCTTTTGGATGAACAGAACCATCAGTAGTTACTTCAAGAACCAATTTCTCGTAATCTGTTTTTTGCTCAACACGATAATTTTCGATCGTGTATTTCACATTAACAATTGGAGTAAAAATGGAATCAATGAAAATTGTACCAAATGGAGCATTACCAGATTTATTCTCTTCAGCAGGCAAGTAACCACGTCCTTTAGTAATTGTAAGTTCCATCTCCAATTTAACAGAAGATTCCATGTTACAAATAACCAAATCAGGGTTCAATACTTGAAAAGCTGATGTAAACTTACCAAGATCGCCAGCAGTCAATTTATCTTGACCAGAAATAGAAATAACAACTGACTCGTTGTCTGTTCCATCAATCTGTTGTTTAAAGCGAACTTGTTTCAAATTCAAAACGATCTCAGTAACATCTTCGACGATACCTTTTAACGTTGCGAACTCATGATCTACACCTTCAATACGTACTGAAGCGATGGCATAACCTTCCAATGAAGAAAGTAATATACGACGCAAAGCATTACCTACAGTGATTCCGTATCCAGGCTCAAGAGGGCGAAATTCGAATTGACCTTTACGCTCATCCGACTGGATCATTATTACCTTATCAGGTTTTTGAAAATCTAAAATTGCCATTATTTTTTCTTCTTTTTAATTGTTTTACTGTTGCGCGGTTTATAAGAATGAAGAAGGTCCATAAACCCTTTCGCAGTAACCCAATGATTAATTATTTAGAGTACAATTCGACGATTAGCTGTTCCTTGATGTTTTCAGGGATCATTTCACGTGATGGAGTAGCTAACACTTTACCAGAAAAAGAAGCCGAATTCCAATCTAACCAATCGTAACGTTTGTTAGTTGAAGCTGTCAAAGAAGACGAAATAGCCTCCAAAGATTTCGATTTTTCACGAACGCTAACAACATCACCAATACGCAAAGTGTAAGATGGTATGTTTACCACTTCACCATTCACTACGATATGTTTGTGAGTAACTAATTGACGAGCAGCGCGACGAGTTGGCGCGATACCAAGGCGGTATACGGTATTGTCCAAACGTGCTTCACACAATTGCAACAATACTTCACCTGTAATACCTTTCATGCGTGAAGCTTTCTCAAATAAATTAGAGAATTGACGCTCTAAAATACCGTACGTATACTTCGCTTTTTGTTTTTCTCCAAGTTGGACAGCGTACTCTGACTGCTTTCCTCCTCTTCGCTTATTAGGACCGTGTTGACCTGGGCCATAAGCTCTTCTGTCCAATGATTTGTCTGGGCCAAAAATTGGGTCGCGGAAACGACGAGCAATTTTTGAAGTTGGACCTGTGTATCTTGCCATATTAAAAATTAAAGTAAAGGGGGATTATGAATTAAGGCTTTCCTTCGATAATCGATCTCCCCTTTTGATTATTACAAATTAAACTCGACGTCTTTTTGGTGGACGACAACCATTATGCGGTAGTGGAGTCACGTCAATGATTTCGGTTACCTCGATACCACTGTTATTAATAGAACGAATAGCTGATTCACGACCTGCACCAGGTCCTTTTACAAAAACTCGAACTTTACGTAATCCGAAGTCATGAGCTTCTTTCGATGCATCTTCAGCAGCAATTTGCGCTGCGTAAGGTGTGTTCTTTTTAGAACCTTTGAAGCCCATTTTTCCCGCTGAAGACCAAGAAATAACTTGACCTGCGTTGTTTGTCAAAGAAATAATGATGTTGTTGAAGGTAGCTTGAATATGCGCTTCACCCTGTGCATCAACCTTGACAATTTTCTTCTTCTTTTGGTTTGATTTTGCCATTTTACTAACTATTATTTAGTTGCTTTTTTCTTGTTAGCAACTGTTTTTCTCTTACCTTTTCTCGTACGAGAGTTGTTTTTTGTACGTTGACCTCTTAACGGAAGACCAGCACGATGACGGATTCCTCGCGTACATCCAATATCCATTAAACGTTTGATGTTTAATTGAACTTCTGAACGCAACTGTCCTTCAACCTTAAAATCAGCAATTCCTGTTCGGATTAATGCTATTTGGTCATCATTCCAATCTTGTACTTTGATGTTCTCATCGATACCATTCGCTATCAAGATTTTCTTAGCCGTGCTTCGGCCAATTCCGTAGATGTAAGTCAAACCGATTACACCTCGTTTGTTTTTTGGTAGATCTATACCTGAAATACGTGCCATAATTTACCCTTGTCTTTGTTTAAGTTTAGGATTCTTTTTGTTAATCACGTAAACTCTTCCTTTTCGCTTAACGATCTTGCAATCTACAGATCGTTTTTTCACTGAAGCTCTTACTTTCATATCGTCCTCTTTATTTATTCTTGTTTCCTTACTTGTAACGGAAGGAAATACGTCCTTTTGTTAAATCGTACGGTGACATTTCCACTTTCACGCGATCTCCAGGGAGAATTTTGATATAGAACATTCTCATTTTACCCGAAATATGGGCTGTTAGAATGTGTCCATTTTCCAATTCTACTCGGAACATTGCATTGGATAACGCCTCGATTATCGTACCGTCTTGTTCTATTGAGCTTTGCTTAGCCATCGTTCTTAATTAAAAACCAGATAATTCATTAGCAGCTCTGCGTCCTCTTACCCGAGTTCCTTCCATCAAACCATCCATGTGACGGTTCAATAAATACGATTCAATTTGTTGAAGTGTATCTAATACAACACCAACCATGATCAATAAAGAAGTACCTCCGAAGAACATCTCAAAACCAGACGTAATACCAGCAGTATGGGCAATGGATGGTAACACAGCAATCATAGCTAGGAATAAAGATCCTGGCAATGTAATACGTGAAACCAATGAATCGATGTAATTAGCAGTTTCTTCACCTGGACGAACACCAGGGATGAACCCACCATTTCTCTTCAAATCATCCGCCATTTTGCGTGGATTAATCATAATTGCAGTGTAGAAATAAGTAAACACAACAATTAATAAAGCCAACAACAAATTGTAAGACAATCCATAAATATCGCCAAGGGTTGTTTGCAACCAAGAACCTTTACCATCCGAAGAACTAAAGATCATCACCGGAATGGTCATGATAGCTTGAGCAAAGATGATTGGCATTACACCAGAAGCATTTACTTTTAAAGGCAAATAACTTCGTGCTCCTTGTGCGTCAGCAGCTCTCGCCCCTACTACCCTTTTGGCAGTATTGAGTGGAATCTTGCGAACACCTTGAACAATCAGAATGGTTCCTACTACAATGAGCATGAACACCACAACTTCAAGAACAATTAGCAAAGGTTGTCTAAATCCAACTTCTGTTAAGAAAGCTTGAGGTAGTCTTGCTAAAATTCCTACAGTAATCAATAAAGAAATACCGTTTCCGATACCTTTATCCGTAATACGCTCACCTAACCAAACAGAGAACATAGAACCTGCAACCATTACTACGATGGATTGAACCCACCATAATGTACCTGCATCAACAGGCAAAGCACCCTTACTACCAATGTACAATGTTAAGTAACTTGGAGCTTGAAGTGCACAAATAATAATCGTTAAAATTCGTGTGTAGTTGTTGATTTGTTTACGTCCAGATTCTCCTTCATTTTGCATTTTCTGAACAGCTGGGACAGCCATTCCTAATAATTGCATAATGATAGATGCACTGATGTACGGCATGATACCTAATCCCATGATGGAAGCATTAGAGAATCCACCTCCGGAGAATAATGACAACAAAGTTTCCAATGTATTCACATCACCTCCTGCCTCGCGAGAAGCAGTCAATGCATCATAATTGACGCCCGGAAGGATGATAAAAGACCCGATACGATAAACAAGAATAAGAGAAAGCGTTAATATTATACGCTTTCTCAACTCTTCTACCTTCCAGATATTTTTTATGTTTTGTATAAACCGTTTCATAGAAAAAATGTCGGCAAAGTTAATTAGATTTCTGAAACATTACCACCTTGAGCTTCAATTCCTGATTTTGCAGTAGTTGAGAACTTGTGTGCGGTAACATTTACTTTAGCTTTCAATTCTCCGCGACCTAATACTTTTACTAAGTCATTGCGTGAAATCAACCCATTATCTCTCAAGACTTCAAGTGTAATTTCAGTGATATTCTTACGATCAACGATCGATTGAATAGCATCCAAATTAATTGCTTTATACTCTACTCGGTTAATATTCTTGAATCCGAATTTAGGCACACGTCTTTGTAACGGCATCTGACCTCCTTCGAAACCAATTTTTGTTGAGTAACCAGAGCGTGATTTCGCTCCTTTGTGACCACGGGTAGATGTACCACCGTGACCTGAACCCTGTCCACGAGCAATTCTTTTATCTGAAAGAACTGATCCTTTTGCAGGGGTTAAACTATTTAAATTCATAGTCAATTCGATTTTACGTATTATTCTACCACTTTGATCAAATGCTCGACCTTCTTGATCATACCAAGAATCTGTGGTGTTGCTTCTTTCTCTACTATCTGGTTCAATCGGCGAAATCCTAACGCCTGAATGGTTCGTTTTTGACGAGCCGGACGTTTGATAGCACTGCGAACTTGTTGTATTTTAATCGTTGCCATACTATATAAATTTTAACCGTTAAACACTTTATCCAAACTAATTCCACGTTGACGTGCAACAGTAACTGCATCGCGCATATTTGATAATGCATCAATGGTTGCTTTTACAACGTTGTGTGGGTTAGAAGAACCTTGAGATTTCGCTAATACATTGTGAACTCCAACAGACTCTAATACTGCACGCATCGCACCACCTGCGATTACACCTGTACCTTCTGTAGCTGGTTTCAACAATACTTGTGCTCCACCGAATTTACCTTTCTGCATGTGCGGAACGGTACCTCTAAGAATCGGAACTTTAATTAAGTTCTTTTTTGCGTCGTCAATTCCTTTAGTAATTGCTTCGGTTACTTCCTTTGCTTTACCAAGACCATGACCAACGATACCGTGCTCATCACCTACCACAACGATAGCTGAAAAACTGAATGTACGACCACCTTTTGTTACTTTGGTCACACGATTCACAGATACCAATTTATCTTTAAGCTCAATTTCTGAGGCTTTAACTCTATTTAATGCTTGTGCTGCCATGTCTCTTAAAATTTAAGTCCGCCTTCTCTAGCTGAATCAGCTAATGATTTAACACGACCGTGGTACAAGTACCCATTACGGTCAAATACGATTGATTCTACGCCAGCTTTAACTGCTTTTTCAGCAATTTCTTTTCCTACAACTGAAGCTTGCTCGACTTTGTTTTTCTTGTCAGCTGCTTTGTTATTGTAAGAAGAGGCTGCAGCCAATGTAATACCTTTTGTATCATCGATCAATTGCGCATAAATTTGCTTGTTTGAACGAAATACAGATAAACGAGGCACAGAAGGAGTACCAGTAATTTTCTTTCTGATTCTTCTCTTGATTTTTGCTCTTCTGTTTAATTTACTAAATGCCATAACTTCTAAAATTATTTTTTACCTGCAGATTTACCAGCTTTTCTTCTTACTTCTTCGCCCATGAAGCGAACACCTTTTCCTTTATACGGCTCTGGTTTACGAAGGGAACGAATTTTGGCAGCGACCTGACCGATCAGTTGTTTATCATGCGATTCAAGCGTGACAACTGGAGCCTTACCCTTTTGGGTGTCTGCAGATACCTTAATTTCATTAGGAAGTTCGATAGCGATCGGGTGAGAATAACCTAATGACAACTCCAACAATTGACCTGTTGCTGTTGCACGGTAACCTACTCCGATTACTTCCAATTCCTTTTTGTACCCTTCGGAAACACCTATAATCATATTGTTAACCAACGAACGGTATAAACCGTGTTTAGCTCTATGATCAGGCGCATCAGACGCGCGGATAAAAGTGATTTCTGAACCTTCAATTTGAATTGTAACACAAGCATCTATTTCTTGCTGTAATACTCCTTTTGGTCCTTTAACAGAAACTAAATTTCCGTCTACTTTTACTTCAACTCCACTCGGGATTGTTACTGGGGATTTACCTATCCTTGACATTTCTTGTGAATTGTTTCAAATTAATATACGTAGCAGAGAACTTCTCCACCTACGTTTTCTTTTCTAGCTTCTTTGTCTGTGATAACACCTCTCGAAGTAGAAACGATAGCGATTCCCAAACCATTCAACACACGTGGCATATCAGCTGATGCGCTGTACTTACGAAGTCCTGGACGTGACGCACGGTCAATCTTAGTGATCGCAGGAACTTTTGTTGATGGATTGTACTTCAAGGCGATTTTAATCACACCTTGTTTGTCATCATCTTCGAATTTGTAATTCGTGATATAACCTTGATCAAATAAGATCGCAGTCATAGCGCGTTTTACGTTTGAACCAGGAATTTCAACTGTTTTCAAACGTGCAGCACTAGCGTTACGAATTCGTGTCAGATAATCTGCAATTGGATCTGTGTACATTGATTCTTTTATTATCAATTATTAATTGGTAGAGTTTCCACTAAGTGCGGACTTTTACCAGCTTGCTTTTTTAACTCCTGGGATTTTACCCGACAAAGCCATTTCACGGAAAGTAACACGTGAAATACCAAATTGACGCATATAACCACGAGGACGACCTGTTAAACCACAACGATTGTGCAAACGAACTTTAGAAGAGTTTGCAGGCAATTTTTGTAATCCTTCCCAGTCACCAGCAGCTTTCAACTCAGCACGTTTTGCTGCGTATTTAGCTACCATTTTTTCTCTTTTGCGCTCACGCGCTTTCATTGATTCCTTAGCCATCTTACTTATTTTTTAATGAACGGGAAACCGAATGCATCCAACAATGCTCTTCCTTCTTCGTCGCTCTCAGCTGATGTAACAAATGTGATATCCATTCCTAAGATTTTGCTCACCTTATCGATGTCAATTTCTGGAAAAATAATGTGCTCTTTAACACCTAAGTTAAAGTTACCACGACCATCAAATCCTTTAGCATTAACGCCACGGAAGTCACGAGTACGAGGTAGAGCAACTGCGATGAAACGATCTAAGAAATCATACATTCTATCTCCACGCAACGTAACTTTTGTACCAATTGGCATTCCTTTACGTAATTTGAAGTTGGAAACGTCTTTTTTAGAGTTCGTTGCAACCGCTTTTTGACCAGCAATACGAGACACGTCAAGAATAGCATTGTCAATGATTTTTTTATCTGCAACTGCATCACCCAAACCTTGGCTAATGACAATTTTTTGCAATCTAGGTACACGCATTACCGTTTTGTACCCAAATTTTTCAGTTAGAGCAGGAATAATTTCCTCTCTGTACTGTTTTTTCAGTCTTGGTGAATAATCCATTATTTGATCTCCTCTCCTGATTTTTTAGAATAACGTACTAACTTTCCTTTGTCGTTCATTTTACGACCTAGACGAGAAGCTTGTCCTTTAACGACTACCATTAGGTTTGAAATGTGAACGGTGCTTTCCTTTTCGATGATTCCACCTTGAGGTTCAGAAGCACTAGGCTTCGTATGACGTTTCACCATGTTCACTCCTTCAACAGTAGCACGTTCTTTCGTTCTATCAATCGTAAGGACTTTACCTTCCTGATCTCTTGACTCACCGATTAATACTTTAACAGTGTCGCCAATTTTAATGTGTAATTTCTTCTGCATGACTCACTAATATTAAAGTACTTCAGGAGCAAGTGAAACAATTTTCATGTAATTGTTTTCACGAAGCTCACGAGCTACAGGTCCAAAAATACGGGTTCCTCTCATCTCCCCCGCCTGATTCAAGATAACGCAAGCGTTATCATCGAAACGAATGTAAGAACCGTCTGGTCGGCGAACCTCCTTACGTGTTCTCACAATAACCGCCTTGGCTACCGAACCTTTCTTTACGGCACCAGAGGGCATTGCGCTCTTAACAGCAACGACAATTTTGTCTCCAACGGAAGCATAACGACGTCTTGTACCACCCAATACTCGGATGACCAATACCTCTTTTGCACCTGAATTGTCAGCCACTGCAAGTCTTGATTCTGATTGTATCATTGCAATATATTATTTTGCTCTTTCAATAATTTCTACTAATCTCCAATTCTTGTTCTTAGACAAGGGTCGAGTCTCCATGATCTTCACCGTATCGCCAATATTGCAATCGTTGTTTTCATCGTGGGCGACAAATTTAGTAGTTTTTTTGACAAACTTACCATACTTCGGGTGTTTCACTTTACGTTCCACTGCTACAACGATCGATTTTTGCATCTTATCGCTGGTAACTGTCCCGACACGTTCTTTTCTTAAATTACGCTTTTCTTCCATTTCACGTTTATTTTGAAACCCAGCCTAGGCTTGAGTTTCACGTTTTTTCAATTCAGTATTCAAGCGAGCAATTGTACGACGAACGTCACGAATTTGGATCGGATTTTCTAGTGGTGTCACTGTATGTCCAATCTTCATTTTAATTAACGTTTCTGACGAATTAGCCAGACGAGTATTCAACTCTTCAACTGAAAGTTTACTAATTTCTTGTTGTTTCATCGCTTTTCTTATTTACCTGGTACAACATAATCGTTACGAACGATAAACTTACATTTTACTGGAAGTTTTTGAGCAGCTAAACGAAGAGCTTCTTTGGCAACTTCGTATGGAACTCCGTCCGCTTCGAACATAATACGTCCTGGTCTTACGACAGCAACCCAGTGACTTGGAGCACCTTTACCTTTACCCATACGTACCTCAGCTGGTTTAGCAGTTACTGGTTTGTCTGGGAAAATACGGATCCACACCTTACCTTCACGTTTCATGTAACGCGTAACTGCGATACGAGAAGCTTCAATTTGGCGTGATGTAATCCATCCTGGCTCCAATGTTTTTAGTCCAAAAGATCCGAAAGCGATAGTTGCGCCACGTTGAGCTTGACCACGATTACGACCCTTTTGTACTCTTCTAAATTTGGTTCTCTTTGGAGATAACATCTTTCGAAAATTTTAAATGGTAATTACTTCTTTTTACGGTTGTTGTTTCCACCGCGATTATCTTTTCCACCTGGACGACGGTTTCCGCGATCACGATCTCCTGATGGCGCACCACCTTTTGATCCTTGAGCTGCCATTCCGACATTTGGAGAAAGATCACGACGACCGTAAACTTCACCTTTACAGATCCATACTTTGATACCGATCAAACCATAGGTAGTTAATGCCTCACCTACTGCATAATCGATGTCTGCTCTGAACGTATGTAACGGAGTACGTCCATCTTTGTACATTTCTGAACGAGCCATCTCTGCCCCATTCAAACGACCTGAAATTTTCACTTTGATCCCTTCAGCACCCATACGCATGGTTGAGGCTATAGACATCTTAATTGCGCGACGGAATGAAATACGTGCTTCTAATTGACGAGCAATCCCATCAGCTACTAAGCGAGCATCCAATTCAGGACGTTTCACTTCGAAGATGTTGATTTGGATTTCTTTTTTTGTCAATTTTTTCAACTCTTCTTTCAATTTGTCGACTTCTTGACCACCTTTACCGATAATCACACCCGGACGAGCCGTGTTGATTGTAACAGTAACGAGCTTGAGGGTACGCTCGATGATTATTTTTGCAATGCTTGCTCTGGATAAACGGGCGTGCAGATATTTACGGATTTGATCATCTTCGATGATTTTATCGCGGTAATTATTTCCACCGTACCAGTTAGACTCCCATCCGTGGATGAAACCGAGTCTGTTACCAATTGGATTCGTTTTTTGTCCCATTTTCCTTCAATTATAATGTGCTGCTAACACCGTCAAGACTCTCAACGAGGATAGTAACGTGGTTAGACCGTTTACGAACTCGGTAAGCTCTACCTTGAGGAGCAGTCTGGATACGTTTTAACATACCAGCACTTCCAACTTCGATAGTCTTCACCACTAATTTTTCATCTTCAATGCTTTTACCTTCGTTTTTCGCTTCCCAGTTAGCAATTGCAGAACGCAATAACTTTGATAAACTCAACGATGCATCTTTCGCATTGTGTTGCAATATGTTTAGAGCTTTGTTGACTTCAACACCACGTACAAGATCTGCAACCAATCTCATTTTACGCGGAGAAATAGAAGAATTGTTCAAGCTAGCAACCGCTGCTCTACCTTTTTCTTCTTTTAATTTATCAGCTCTTAATCTTTTTCTAGCGCCCATGTCACTTGAATATTAAACTATCTTTTTTTATCCTTTTTGTTACCACCATGACCACGGAAGTTACGTGTAGGTGAAAATTCACCTAGCTTGTGACCTACCATGTTCTCAGTAACGAAAACTGGAATAAACTTATTCCCGTTATGTACGGCAAATGTCAACCCAACAAAGTCAGGAGTGATACATGAAGCACGTGACCATGTTTTAATCACTGATTTGCTTCCATTTGCTTGCGCGTCATCCACACGTTTTGACAACTTGTAGTGAACGAACGGCGGTTTTTTCAACGAACGACTCATACCTTATTTCTTTCTTCTTTCGATGATGAACTTATCTGAATACTTTTTCTTAGATCGCGTTTTGTATCCTTTTGCAGGGACACCATTACGAGAACGTGGGAGACCTCCGGAATTTCTTCCTTCACCACCACCCATTGGGTGATCGACTGGATTCATAACTACACCACGTACACGAGGACGACGACCTAACCAACGAGAGCGACCTGCTTTCCCTGATATTACAAGCGAGTGCTCACCGTTTGACACAGCACCGATTGTAGCCATACAGGTTACCAAAATCATACGCGTTTCTCCAGAAGGCATTTTGATAATCGCGTAGCGACCATCACGAGCGTTCAATTGTGCGTACGTACCAGCACCACGAGCAATTGCACCACCTTTTCCAGGATGCAGCTCAATGTTGTGGATTACTGTTCCTAATGGAACATCGGATAAAAATAATGCGTTACCAACATTTGGTGCAGCGGTTTTACCAGCAACTACTTTATCACCTACTTTCAACCCTTCTGGTGCGATCATGTATCGTTTTTCACCATCCACGTAGTAAAGCAAAGCGATACGAGCAGTACGATTCGGATCGTATTCAATTGATTTAACCACAGCAGGCACATCGTGCTTATCGCGTTTAAAATCAATGATACGGTACTTCTGCTTGTGACCACCACCCATGTAACGCATGGTCATACGACCATCATTGTTCCGACCACCAGACTTACCAATACTCCCGGTTACGAGGCTCTTTTCAGGAACGTTCGTTGTAACCTCAGAGTAGGTGCTGTTAATCTTGTGTCTTTGCCCTGGAGTAATAGGCTGAAATTTTCTAAGACCCATGTGTTTCTACTTAAAAATTAATTAAACAAATCAATCGTTTCTCCCTCGGCAACCGTAACGATGGCTTTTTTCCAACGTTTGTTCGGTTGCTCAACGATACCTCTATTCGTAAATTTCGTAGAGGATTTACCACCGCCATAAGTGAGTGTGCGTACATTAACTAAGTTAACTCCGTACATCTTTTCGACGGCACTTTTAATTTCGAGCTTATTAGCCGTTCTCTCTACTTCAAAAGTAAATGTGTTGCTCTTTTCAGTAGCAGCAGTTGCTTTTTCAGTAATGATTGGCTTTTTAATAATACTTTTCATTGCAATTAGTTTAGAATCTTTTCGATTACTTCAATTGAACTTTCTGTCATTACTATTTTCTTCGCGTTCAATACGTCATACGTATTTACGGAATCAGCAGCAACTACTTTAATGCGTTGTAAGTTGCGTGAAGACAAATAAACGTTATCGTTACCTGCTCCTACAATCATCAACACTTTTTCGTTTACCAAGTTCAAATTGGCTAATAACGCTTTGAATTCTGCTGTTTTTGGTGTAGCTAAAGCTATATCTTCCAATACCATAATTGAATCAGATTTCGCTTTGTGTGCAAAAGCAGACGCACGCGCTAAACGTTTCAATTTAATATTCAATTTGAAGTGATAGTTACGTGGACGTGGACCGAAAATACGACCACCACCGACACGTGTACCAGATTTGATACTACCTGCACGAGCTCCACCAGTTCCTTTTTGTTTTTTGATCTTTCTTGTTGAACCAGAAATCTCTGCTCTTTCTTTAGCCTTATGCGTTCCTTGACGACGATTAGCCAAGTGTTGCTTAACATCTAAGTAAATAGCATGATTGTTCGGTTCAATTCCGTAGATTTCATCCGACAAGGATACTTTTTTGGAAGTAGCCTTTCCTTTGCTGTCAATTACTTTTACTTCCATTATTTCTCGATTGTTACGGTTGAACCTTTAGATCCAGGAATAGATCCTTTTACAATTAGCAAGTTTTTGTCAGTTAAAACTTTCAAAATCTGCAGGTTTTCCATTGTCACACGCTTGTTACCCATCTGACCTGCCATGCGCATTCCTTTGAATACACGTGCAGGATAAGAACATGCTCCAATTGAACCTGGTGCACGTAAACGGTTGTGTTGACCGTGAGTTGCTTGACCAACCCCTGCGAATCCATGACGTTTTACAACCCCTTGAAAACCTTTTCCTTTTGATGTACCTGCAACACCTACAAATTCTCCTTCTTCGAAGATTTGAACGTTTACAACATCTCCAAGATTTAACCCTTCAAAACCTTTAAACTCAACCAATTTTGATTTTGGTGTCGTGTTTGCTTTTTTGAAGTGACCTTTCAATGCACTTGGTGTGTTTTTTTCTCTACGTTCACCAAATCCTAATTGAATTGCCTCGTACCCATCTCTGTCTTGTGTCTTAACTTGCGTTACTACACAAGGACCAGCTTCTATTACCGTGCATGGTGTTGCCTTACCCTCGGCACTGTAGATGCTAGTCATTCCGATTTTTCTACCAATAATTCCAGGCATACTTTAATTTAATTATGAATTATACATTATTAAAGTGATTTAAGCCCGCAGTAGATCTTGCGATTACTGCGGGATTCCTCATCACACTTTAATTTCAACATCAACTCCACTAGGAAGTTCTAATCGCATCAACGCATCTACTGTTTTAGAAGAAGAGCTGTAGATATCCAACAAACGTTTGTAAGAACACAATTCGAATTGCTCACGCGCTTTTTTGTTAACGTGTGGAGAACGCAATACCGTGTAGATACGTTTGTGAGTTGGCAATGGAATTGGTCCACTTACTACTGCACCTGTAGCTTTTACAGTTTTTACAATTTTCTCAGCTGACTTGTCAACTAAGTTATGGTCGTACGACTTTAATTTAATTCTGATCTTTTGGCTCATTACTTATGTATTAAGCGGAAACTTTTCCATTAACTTTTGCAATAACGTCTTCGGCAACATTTTTAGGAGCCTCTGCGAAGTGAGAGAATTCCATTGATGAAGTTGCACGACCTGATGACATTGTACGTAATTGAGTTACGTAACCGAACATCTCAGAAAGCGGAACGTCTGCTTTTACAACTTTACCACCTGCTTTGTCATCCATTCCACGCATCATACCACGACGACGGTTAAGGTCACCTACGATATCACCCATGTTTTCTTCTGGACAAACTACTTCAATCTTCATGATTGGCTCAAGCAAAACTGGTTTAGCTTGTTTCAAAGCATTACGATAAGCCATTCTAGCTGCCATTTCAAAAGACAATGCATCTGAATCGACCGCGTGGAAAGATCCATCAAACAATTCAACTTTCATAGCTTCAACAGGGAAACCTGCCAATACACCATTTTTCATTGATTCTTTGAAACCTTTCTCTACAGAAGGAATAAATTCACGTGGAATGTTACCACCTTTAATCGAGTTAACGAATTCCAAACCTGATTTTTCAGGATCTGCTTGTGGAGAAATTTTAACAAGAATGTCGGCAAATTTACCACGACCACCCGATTGTTTTTTGTAAACTTCACGGTGATCAACAGGAGCAGTGATGTCTTCTCTATAAGAAACTTGAGGCGCACCTTGATTCACTTCAACTTTGAACTCACGACGTAAACGGTCAACAATGATCTCAAGGTGAAGCTCACCCATACCACTAATGATCGTTTGTCCTGTTTCTTCGTCAGTGTTAACACGGAACGTTGGATCTTCTTCAGACAATTTATTCAATCCGTTGGATAAACGGTCAGCATCAGCTTGCGTTTTAGGCTCAATTGCCAAACCAATTACTGGTTCAGGGAAATTCATTGATTCAAGAACGATCGGGTGCTTTTCGTCGCAAAGAGTATCTCCTGTACGGATGTCTTTAAATCCAACAACTGCACCAATATCTCCTGCTCCAAGCTCATCAATAGAGTTTTGCTTATTCGCATGCATCTGGAAGATACGTGAAATACGCTCTTTGTTATTCGTACGTGTATTGTAAACGTAAGAACCAGCAGGAAGAACTCCTGAGTAAGCACGGATAAAACACAAACGACCTACAAATGGATCTGTTGCAATTTTAAATGCCAAAGCAGCGAATGGTTCGTCGAAAGCAGGCTTACGCATAACTTCTTCGTCTGTTTTTGGATTGATTCCGGTAATTCCTTCAACGTCCATTGGAGATGGAAGAATTTCCATTACCATATCGAGCATTGCTTGAACACCTTTGTTCTTAAATGAAGAACCACACATCATAGGAACAACTTTTCCTGAAATGGTAGCCTGACGCAATGCATCAAGGATTTCACGTTCAGTTAAAGATTGTGGATCTTCGAAGTATTTTTCCATCAATTCCTCGTTGAATTCTGCAACAGCTTCCAACAATTTCTCTCTGTACTCTCTAGCTTCATCAATAATGTCAGCTGGAATTTCAACTTCTTGGAACGTCATTCCAAGATCTTTTTCATTCCAAACAATTCCACGGAAGTTAATTAAATCAACAACTCCTTTGAAATCATCCTCAGCTCCAATTGGAATTTGAAGTGGTAATGCGTGACTACCTAACATTTCTTTCACCTGTTTTACCACGTTTAAGAAATCAGCTCCAGAACGGTCCATTTTGTTAACAAAACCGATACGTGGAACATTGTAGTTATTTGCAAGTCTCCAGTTAGTTTCTGATTGAGGCTCAACACCATCAACTGCAGAGAACAAGAACACCAAACCATCTAATACCCTTAACGAACGATTCACCTCAACTGTAAAGTCAACGTGTCCTGGAGTATCAATGATATTTACGTGATAAGTTTGACTTCTGTATTTCCAATCGATAGTTGTTGCAGCAGAAGTAATCGTGATACCACGTTCTTGCTCTTGCTCCATCCAGTCCATTGTAGCACCACCATCGTGTACTTCACCAATTTTATGGTTTACACCAGCGTAATAAAGAATACGCTCTGTAGTAGTTGTTTTTCCTGCATCAATGTGAGCAGCAATTCCAATATTACGTGTAAAATTAAGATCTCTTGCCATGACTAATTAGAATCTAAAATGTGAGAATGCTTTATTCGCTTCAGCCATACGAAGTGTATCTTCTTTCTTTTTGAAAGCAGCACCTTCTTCTTTTGAAGCAGCAATAATTTCAGAGGCTAATTTACCAGCCATCGATTTTTCGTTACGTTTACGAGAGTAACCAATCAACCATTTCATGGCTAATGATTGTTTACGTCCTTCACGAACAGGAGTAGGAATTTGGAAAGTTGCTCCACCAACACGTCGAGAACGCACCTCCACAGAAGGAGTAACATTTTCTAATGCTTTTTTGAACACTTCCAATCCATCTTGGTCTTCTAATTTCTTATCTACGATTTCCATTGCTTCGTAGAAAATTTTAAACGCCAAATTCTTTTTACCAGAATACATTAAGTTGTTAACGAATTTCGTTACAACAACATCATTGAACTTTGGATCCGGGAGTATGGCAAGTTTTTTTGCTTTTCTTCTTCTCATCGCTTAAAAGCTTTTAATTATTTCTTAGCCTTAGGTCGTTTTGTTCCATACTTCGAACGACGTTGAGAACGACCCTCAACACCTGCAGTATCCTCAGCACCACGTACGATGTGGTAACGTACCCCTGGAAGATCTTTTACTCTTCCACCACGTACTAGCACTAAGGAGTGCTCTTGTAAGTTGTGACCTTCACCTCCGATGTATGCGTTCACCTCTTTACCATTGGTGAGACGCACCCTTGCTACTTTACGCATAGCAGAGTTCGGCTTTTTAGGTGTAGTGGTGTACACACGTACACATACTCCTTTGCGCTGTGGGCAGGAATCTAAAGCCGCTGACTTCGATTTCTTTGCTACCACAGTCCTTCCCTTGCGAACTAACTGTTGAATAGTTGGCATACAGTACTCAAATTTTAATTAATAAATATAACACCCAAACACTCTTTGGGGGGTGCAAAGATACTTAAAGATTCCTAGAATGCAAGGATTGAATTAAAAAAGTGCTGTTTTTGAACAAATTAATGTTGATGAGATTCTTCCAGACTAAAAAATGGACTAAAAAATTAAGGGAAGATGTATATCTTAGATCTTTTCGATTCGTTTATAACTGATCGTGCTTTCAGTCATAATTTTCAAAAGATACCAACCGCTGGAAAAATGCGAAAGGTCTATTTTCAATTCAGAAGAACTAGGAGAAAATAGTGCTATTTTATTACCTTTTAAATCGGTTATTTCAACTTGCGAGATTAACTGATCGTTCTGTATTACCACATGATCCTTTATTGGATTTGGATAAACGAGTATATTGCTCTCAGTTGATTCAGGCAAACCAACAAAAAAGGCAGGAAACTGACCGCATTCTACATTTCCTTTTTTGAAATAAACTAAGTTAATCCCTCCATAGGCCGCACTAGGATCTCCATAGTGCGCCCATCCGCCATAAGGCCCTCCGCAACCTTCTTGTACAAAGTAACTAGAAGTTATTGGTTCAAAACATGTCGGAGAATCAGTAATGGAAATTCCGAAATTAAATCGGTTCAGTGGTAAATTCAAACAAGCATTAATGGTATAACTCAACTCGTTTATGACACAGGAATCTGGATCAGGATCAGCTAACAAAAGAACATTGAGGGAAATACCAAATGGATCATCATTATCCCAAATCGAATAATCATTACCTAAATTACTATGTAAAAAACTAATGGTACCATTTGTAAGTGACGAATTGGGACTTCCTGGTAATGGTGGTACATATATTTGCGTATTGGCAGTATAATTAACTATGGTGGAGTCACTGTTGTATATTTTTCCTGATATCTGAAACAAATCATATTGGGTGGTTACATTGAGATTTGAACTAGTATGCCAATAATGAGATATGCTATAGTAATCTCCTACCTCGAAATCATACACATCTCTGCGCAATAATTGAGAGAAAGCCAATTGAGAAATCTGTAAAAAGAGAAAACTAGTAACTATTAATTTCATGGAAGGGGTTGTTTCTATTCAAATGTACAAAAAAACTGCTTCACAATTAGAAACCCTCACACCCGATAACAAATCGCATTGATATTCATACCTGCACCAACGGATGCAAACAAGATCACGTCGCCTTTTTTCACCTGATGACCTTCCAATTGATTGTTCAAGACCATATCATACAAAGTAGGAATCGTAGCTACTGAACTATTTCCCAATTTATGAATACACATGGGCATTACTCCTTCTGGAATAGTTGTTTGACCATACAATTTATATAAGGCTTTGATCATTCCTTCATCCAATTTTTCATTGGCTTGGTGAATGAACACTTTGCTCAATTGGTCAATTGAAATTCCAGCATCATCTAGGCATTCTTTCATGGCATTGGGAACATGTTTCATGGCATATTCGTAAACTTTTCTGCCTTTCATCTTGATATAGCGTACACGTGGATCTGAATGCGGAAAATAGGATTTACCTAGACTTAAATAATACGCTTCTTCCATGCAATGCGATTGCACTTTGGTTGAAAGAATCCCACTCTCCGTATCTGTTTGATATTCGATAATGGCCGCTCCTGCCCCATCCGAAAAAATCATACTGTCTCGATCATACGGATCAAGAACTCGACTCAATGTTTCTGAACCAATGACCAAACAACGTTTTGCCATTCCTGCTTTAAAATAGGCATGCGCTTGAATGACGCCTTGCAACCAACCTGGGCATCCAAACAATACGTCATACGCAACGCAATTGGGATTATGGATTTTCAAACTGTGTTTTACTCGCGATGCAATGGCTGGAATAATATCTGTTTGAATGGTGTGTTTAACCACATTTCCGAAGTTATGTGCCACAATAATTTGATCGATGGTTTCTGGATCTATTCCCGAAGCTGCGATCGCCTTTTCAGCTGCAATGGTTGCAATATCGGAACAATCTAATTCCGTTGGTGCATATCGTCTTTCTTCAATACCGGTAATGGCTTCGAATTTACGTGCGATTTCTTCTGGCTCTACTTGAATTGGTAAGTTGTCTTCACCATAAAACTCATGCACCATGAAATCACGGTTCGTTTTGATAACTGTTGGAATATAGGATCCTGTACCTGTAATTACACTTTTCACTTCTGTTTGATTTTAATTCATAAATCGTCAGAGGAAGAAGTTGGGGGTTGCTTTCCGACAAGGCGGACAGCGGGGTGCTTGTCTTTCGATAAACAAATGTACGTTACAGTTTTGAAATCTGATTGTTTTAGGGAATTATTTTAGGAAAGAATGTGAACCTTGTTGTCTCATGAAAAATCGGTTGTAGTAATAATTATTCCTATTAACCTTACTTTTCTTTTTCCGCAAAAGAAAAGTAAGCAAAAGAAAACTCGACGCTGTTTGTCCGTCAATGCATTCCAATTGTGGAATTGCGACCGTTTCGGCGATCCCGAGGCGGGCTTCCTCACGGTTCCCGCATTCCACTGCATTCCACTTTCTCCTGACAAAAGGCGTCATCATCCTAAATCAATTTTCGTTTAAACAAAAGAAGCCCATCACTTAAGATTCAGTCTTAAATCCAAAATAATTACAACCTTTTAGTCTTTGAAAAAAGTAGTTTAACGGACAATCGTAAATTCAAACATACCTGTTTTACTTAATGAACATTTGCCTCCTCGTTTCACCATTTAATAATTGAACTTCTATCACATAACTACCAGAGGAAAGATCGTTGAGATCAATTTCAGTTGAGAGATCAAAAACTCCAGATGCAAATTTTCGCCCAGAATGATCCATGATATTCCAACTGAGCAATTCACCTTTGCTTTTTATCAAAAGCTGATCTCGAACAGGATTTGGGTAAATCACCAATTCATTTTTCAATTCTGTCGCAACTGAATTCAGACCTACATTGCAAAAGGGTTCTGGATTTGAATAATAAATATAGGGGAAATTAGGTGTTTCGAATGTGCCTTCTAGTGAACATAAAACAGAATAAAATTCAAAAAAAATCGTGTATGGTCGAAAAAAACCATGGATACTTCCAATTTTCTCAATTATAACATCTTCATTTGAGAGGTAAAAATGTTTTAAATGTAAATTCTCCACCAATTGAACAGTAATACTATTTATCGTAACAGGTGTCATAAAATTAGTGTTGAAATCATCCCAATAAGCGGTATCACCAACCTCTAACGAAAAATCATACATTAAATTCCATTCATTTGCTTGTGAAGAAGGATAAGCATTGCTAGGTTGTAACATTCCAACTTGTTGAAACCAAATACGATTAGAATCTGCCTTCAAATGACCTCTCAAGACATAGTTAATTGAGAAATCATATAGAGAATCGTTCGTTGATGATGGATACAAGCTATAATTAACAGTAGAAATTGTCTCTACTGGATTTGTAGCTGGGTCTGTAACTACATGTAATTCACTCCACCAACATTCGTGATTGGGCAAGGCTGACAATGTTTGTGAAAGCAAGAGTGTATTACTACTATTCACAATCAAAAGAATAAAAACACCTACACTGTTATAAAAAAGGCGAATCATTTTTTAACTTTAAGATTGAAGTTGAAATTACTCATTTCAATCGACTTAAAAACGGATTCAAACCTCTAACTTTGCGCTTATGGATTATTTAGACAGTCTGAATGAAAGCCAACGTGTTGCAGTTGAACACATCGAAGGGCCAATTATGGTAATCGCTGGTGCTGGTTCTGGAAAAACACGTGTGCTCACTTACCGAATTGCGTATATGATGCAAAAAGGTATTGACCCATTCAATATACTCGCGCTTACGTTTACGAATAAAGCGGCGAAGGAAATGACAGAACGAATTGGTTCTATCGTTGGAAGTGGAGAAGCAAAAAACATTACAATGGGTACGTTTCACTCGGTATTTGCACGTTTGTTGCGTTTCAACGCTGACCGTTTGGGTTATCCGAGCAATTTCACGATTTACGATACGCAGGATACCAAAAGCTTGCTCAAAGATATTGTGAAAGAATTGGGACTGGATGATAAAACCTATAAGCCGAGTATGGTTTATGGTCGAATCTCTGCTGCGAAAAACAACTTGATTTCGCCTGAAGCTTATGCTGAAAACGTTGACATTATGTCTGAAGATCGGCAAAGTCAACGTCCTGAATTGGCTCGGGTCTATAAAACATACGCCGTTCGTTGTTTCAAAGCTGGAGCAATGGATTTTGATGATTTATTGTACCAAACAAATGTGCTTCTTAAAGATTTCCCTGATGTGTTACACTACTATCAGCAGAAATTCAAATACATTTTAGTAGATGAGTACCAGGATACCAATTACTCACAATACCTAATTGTCAAAAAACTGGCTGCTGTTTATGAGAATTTATGTGTTGTAGGAGATGATGCTCAAAGTATCTATTCCTTCCGTGGCGCGAATATTCAAAACATCTTGAATTTCAAAAACGATTATCCTGATTTCTCTTTATTTAAACTGGAACAAAATTACCGGAGTACTCAAACCATTGTTGAAGCAGCCAATAGTGTTATCTCACGAAATAAGGAACAGATCAAGAAAAATGTTTGGACTGAGAATGATGAAGGACAACCGATAAAAGTGATCCGGACATTAACCGATAATGAAGAAGGGAAAATAGTTGCCAATAAGATTTTTGATGTCAAACATGCTGAAACAAGTATGTGGAGTGATTTTGCCATTCTTTACCGCACTAATAGGCAATCACGTTCGTTTGAGGAAGCTTTGAGACGATTGAATTTACCTTATAAAATCTATGGTGGATTGTCGTTTTACCAACGCAAAGAAATCAAGGATTTGATGTCATATTTCCGTTTAACTGCTAATCCGAAAGATGAAGAAGCTTTAAAACGAGTAATCAATTATCCGAAACGTGGTATTGGAAAAACGACTTGGGAAAGCATCGTGATTGCAGCAAATGAATATGGTGTATCGTTGTGGGATGTGATTGCCAATTTCAGTCAATATCCCGTTTCCATTCCTGCATCTGCAAGGACAAAAATCAGCGAATTTGTGATCATGATTCAGAGTTTTACCGCTCAATTATTGAAACAACCAGCTTATGATCTTGCGCAACATATTGCAAAATCGTCTGGGATTTTAAAAGAACTGTACACGGATAAAGATAAAGGTCCAGAAGAAGTTGAACGCTACCAAAATATTGAAGAATTACTCGCTGGTATCAAGGAATTTACGGTTCAAAAAGGAGAAGAAGAACTCGCTATTTTATCAGACTACATGATTGATGTAGCACTCCTTACTGATGCTGACAACACAAAAGATGACGATAAGAACAAAATCTCTATGATGACCATTCACTCGAGTAAAGGGCTTGAGTTTAAACATGTGTTTTTAGTTGGATTGGAAGAGAATTTATTCCCATCGCAATTGTCGATTAATTCCAGGACTGAATTGGAAGAAGAACGACGCTTGTTTTATGTGGCTGTGACGCGTGCAGAAAAAACCTGTACGATTTCGTATGCTTCTTCTCGTTTTCAATGGGGAAATTTAATTTCATCTGAACCGAGTCGATTTATTGCGGAAATCAACCAAGATTACTTGAGTTTCGAAACACCTTATGGAACATCACAAGGAGGTGGTCGCTCATTAAATTCAGGAAGGCCGTCAATTGACCGACCTTACGTTGGCGGATTAAACAAAACAACAAGTGCACCACCTTCGTTAAAAAGCATGAACGATTTAAGCAAAAAACCAGCGACATCGGATGCTATTCATTTTGATTTAAAAGTGGGTTACAATGTTGAACATGATCGATTTGGAAAAGGTAAAGTAACAAAACTTGAGGGTTCAGGTGATGATAAAAAAGCAACCATTTTTTTCCCGCATTCTGGTGCAAAAACCTTATTATTACGTTTTGCCAAATTAACAGTCTTGGAAGACTAATCTTAAAGCTTATGAAACGCTCTTACCTTTTTATCTTGTTAGCCGTATTTATTGCTTCATGTGAATTCAATAAATCAGTAAAAGTTGATCTAACAACTGGTCTTTCCTCAAAAGGAGATGGTTTAAGTTGTGACGATGTTAATTTAAGTTCAGATGGAAAGCGGATCAATCGCAATGAATTTATTTATGGTGAACAAATTAAAATCAGCTTAACAAATATTGAAGGTTTTAAAATGGATAACAAAACTGTTTATCCTGGAATGTCAATCCTTGTTTTAGCTAAGAATGGAGATACGGTACTTTACAGTGCTGATTTATATGCAGATTATACAGATCCAATTGATATGGATCCATTAACATTGACAGCTACATTAAGTGTTGGCAATCCAATAAGATCAAATAAGAATTATACCTTGTTTTTGCATACGTGGGATAAAAAAGGGAAAGGCACTTTTGATTCTGAACTCCAATTTAGTGTTATTCCAAATCCAGTATTAAAATTAGAATCAGCTCATGCTTCTTTTGATGAAATATACTTGTATGATGAAGTGCATAATATGGGGGTCACATCAAACGAGATTAAGCAAAATCAAGAAATACTGCTTCTTTTCAATGGTCTAAAAGGGTTTAAACAACAAGATGGTAAGTGCCAAGCTGGTCTTTCTATGAATGCTACTGATGCTAAAGGACAAGTTATATTAGCTGAAACAGATTTATTAAAAGATCAAGAACTAGAATTTGCCAGTTTTTCTGAGCAATTTGTGTCATCTTTTAATCTAGGTAATCAAAAAGTTGTCAATCCGATCAGTTTAGAGGTCCTTCTATGGGATAAATTAGGTAATGCACGAATTTTAACTAAGATTGATTTTGAGGTGAAATGACCTAAATCGATCATAAGTCCGTTGCAAAACCACTTACTCTTCGTTATTTCAAAAATTCAACATCCTCATTTACACGTGTAAACTGCGGTGTTAAATTTTATTCACGCCTCGATTAATGAATTTTGAAACGATCTTATCATGAGTTTTGATTGAAAAAAGCATAAAAAAAGCTCAGATTACCCAAGCTTTTCTTTAAAATTTTAATTTGGTACTGAACTGAAATTTATAATCGGAATGAGATTAAAACAAATCAATCCCAATCGTTATTGAATTTTGAAGGTAGAGGTCACTTTTTCCCAATGAAATAAAGTCCATCTTATCAGACGCAAAATAGCCAAGGTTCAAATTATAACCTACATTTAGTCGTTCATTCAGATAATATCGTGCACCAATACCAGCGTTGAGGGATACGTAATTTCCTGCGTTTATGCAATTCATCTTCATACGATCTGCCAATTTATTCATTGACACACCAACATACAGATAAGGCTTGATACGAAAGCTTTCTCGAAGAATGTAATCGTTGTTGAATTTGTATTTAAAAGATGCTCCAGCTGTGTACATACGTGAGCTTAAATTCCCTAATCCAACACGATCAATACAGCCATCACATTTGTATTCATCAGCAACTTCTGTAACAACCATGTCATGTGGTTGACAATAACCAAGATCTCCAATATGTGAATAGATCCCCACATCAAAGGATTTACTTAAATAGGTATTAACAGATAGTACGAAACCACCACGCCAAACTCTATTTTTAAGCGTAAAGGCATTACCTAGATCGCCGCTGTATTTTTGAGAACCACCACCGAAGGTTATTCCAATTCGGTGATTACTTGTTTGAGCGAGTGCAGAAAAGGCTATAAAAAAGAAACTGATAGCCAGTAATTGTTGTTTCATAAATGTGATTATTCGTTAAATTGATTGGCAAGTTAACGATCCCATTTATTTTTAACAAGAGTTAAACCCATAATGTATGAAATGATTTTATGATTGCTGTAGTTGAACTAACAACACTATGAATCACCGTTTCATTGAAAAACACTATGTTACCAGAAAAACAATCCTCTTAGTACCTTCTCACCATAAGGCTGACCTTCCATTTTCCGGATCATTTCTGCACGCAATTCTTCTTGAGAAAACTCCTTTCCCTTTTTCTTCGGTTGTTCAATTTGTTCAGGCTTCGGAGTGATTAAATCAACAGTTGTGGCAAAATAAACGATACCCCCATCTTCAGTTGCCAATCCGAGAATAGCACCTGGTAATCCTTGAACATTCTCAGGACCTACAGTTGGCATAATATCGGTTGTAAACCATGCATAGATATTCGTAGTGTCATCCATTTGCCAAATGGCACGCGTGCATTCGTAACCAGCAATTTTACGAGTTTTATCGGTGATTTTCCATTGACGTTGAATCAGCGAATCGTTGACAATCAAAGAAGAGCCCATCATATCCATGTAAACAGATCGTTTACCTGAAACAAAGTTGTTGTAGACCGTATTTTTCATCGTTGTCCAACTCATTTGATCCTCTTCATCAGGAATTACATACGAAAACAATGAAACTGAATCATTGAAAAAGAGCGTAAATTGTTCTACCTTGATTTTATCTTTTTCACCAATCCATTTACGCATTCCTTCATCTTCAAACTGCTTCCACAAGTTTGTGCGCCGTTCGTAAGTGATTTTCCCTTCACGTACTGTTGATTGTGCAGAAGCCCAACTACTAAGGGTAATGCAACATGCTATTACTAATTTAGAACCAACCGTCATTATCTTCTTCTTTCGTATGGTTATTATTAAATTTCAATGTCATTTTTGCCATAAAATAACGGCGAATCACATTTGAACGCTGATCGACAATTACATTATCGTTAACTGTTCTATAATTGCTGATATTTTGATTCAAGATATCATACGCCTCAATTCCAAAATACAAGTTTTGTGATTTCATGAACGAACGTTGAATCGATGCATTCCAAATCACGTAATTCAAGTTATAACCTGCCGTTCTACCTGTATTAATGGTATAAGTCGCATCTGAATTCACGAACCATCTTCCAGGTAATGTCCAATTAAAATCAATCCCAAAATCGTAATTTGTATAAGGTTGATTGGTCAACGTACTTAATGAATTAGAGGGAATTGTATAACTAAATCCAGCATTGACTTCAAAAGATAATGAGTCACCATTGTATTGTAAACCCAAATCGGTACCAAAACTTGTGTTTTTTGATCGGTTACGTTCGTTATTAATGTAATTTTCTGTGGAAGAATAGTTACCATTGAGATTTACATCCAAACGCATATCTTTCATTTTTGGAATGGGAATTCCAGCACCTCCATAGAAATAACCGAAATCAGCATGATCAATATTGATTGTTTGAGACGTTGTTCCACCAAAACTATTGTAAATAGTAGATGTACTAAATGCATCTTTTTGACGAACGTAATTTAGACCAGAATAAACATAGAACCCGGAAAGCCCTTTCCACATATTAAAATTCGCATTCACCGTGTGGGTATAATTTGGTTGCAACGCTGAATTACCTATTTGAATAAAGTTTGGATTACTATTATCAGGAACTGGTTGCAATTGACTAATCGATGGTAAAGTAGAATTCGTATTGTATGACACGCGCAAACGACTTGTTTGAGAGAACTTTTGTGTCCAAATCACTCGTGGTAAAACATTTGTCAATCCTTGTTGAATCAAGGTGTCTGTAAACAAATTACGGTTGTCAATGTCAATATTTCGAACGCGAGAACCAACAGATAGCCGTGTTTTAGCATTTTCAAAAACCAAGAACGCTCCTACTCTATGTTGTTGGCGATTGGTTTCAAACTGATTGGAAAAAGCAGTATCAATTTCTTCATATAACCCATTTAGTGGAATCAAAGTTGTTTTACGTTGATCATTGTTGTTACTGTAATATTCATAATCGAATTCAGTTTTCCATTTCTTTGCAATGGGTTCAACATAGCTGATATAGCCTGTTTGTGCAAAACTAATATTCCTGTTTTCCTTTTTTTGATCGACAGTAAAATTGACATTTTGGGTAAGAACTTCTACATCTTCTGTTAATAAGAAACCATTTGACGTATTATTGGTGTTCACCATATTGTAACGCGCCATTAATTTTCGGTTTTTCTTCTTAAAATCTTTGAAATACCTAAACGTTGAGTTTAACGTTACGCCGTTAGCTTGGGTTTCACTAGTTATCGAAGTATTACGAATTGCTGTTTCATCGCGTGATAAAAACTCAGTCGTTGATTCAGAATTTTGCTTGGTATCATTCACCGAAAGTTTTGGTTCGAATTCGATGCGCGAAGATGAATCCAACTGCTGTGTGAATTTTATACCAATTTCATGCTTTTTATAACGATCTTCTTGATTATTATTAACATCTGTAAAATAAGAAGTATCTGTTAAAATGTATTGCGAAAGACTTGCTGATTTAGTAACGATTTGATTATCGGCATACGTGTAATTCAAACGAACTCGACCACCCTTCCAAAGTTTTTGATCCAAGAAAAAGCCACCTCTAAGCGTTTGTGGAATTCCGTTATCTGTATTCACATTTCCGCTCCCACCATAACCTTCGTTATCATCCGATTCATTGCCCCAATTCATCCCTTCACTTAAACCAAATTTATACAGGTCGTTCCCATTAAAATTTGATTTTGGTGTGTTCGATGCTAATAGGAATAAACCGATTTTCTGCTTGCTATTGTATTTATTCAATAATACTTCACTTTCATAAAAGCCTTTATTGCTTGGAACGAATTTATCGAGTCCGCCAGCGAGATTGATTTTCCCGAAATAGCCCTTCTTGGCTTCTTCCTTGAGTTTTAAATCGAGTACTTGAATTTTCTCATCACTGCCATCTTCAGCATCTTTTTCATATACCTCAACGGTTTTCACGCCATCAGCAGCAAGGTTTTTTGTCGCAATTGTTGGATCACTCCCGAAAAACTCATCACCATCAACCAATACTTGTCCAATTTCTTTACCTTGATTGGTGATTTTTCCATTCGCGTCAACTTTCATTCCTGGCAACTTGCGAATCAAATCTTCTACAACCGCATTTTCTTTGACTTGAAATGAATCAGCAACAAAAACCAGTGTGTCACCACGATAATAAATAGGGTTTTTATTCGCATAAATCACTACTTCACCAATCTCATTCGCAATTTCAGGCATTGGAAGCGGATTAATATCAAAGTAGTTATTGTCAGCACTTCCAAAGAAAAAAGACTTGTAATCGCCGTATTGTGGGTGGCGAATGATCAATTCAATTGTATCAGTTGGGAGTGAAAAGTTAAACATTCCATTGATATCAGTTCGTTGAAAGCCAAGTAAAACGGAATCGCGCACACGAATTGTCATCGCGAGCGCATTGCGCACTGGTTGATTGTAATTGGTATCTATTACATTTCCTTTAATCGTCATTTGTTGAGCAAAAGACGTGGTGGAAAGTACCAATAGAACAAGAAGTACTAGTTGTTTCAAAGCTATCAGGAATTAATTATGACAATAGTAAGTTGAAAATCGGGTAACGTTACATGATTTTACTGCATCGGCGACGAATATACTACAAACGGTGAAAAGACACGTTTAAAGGCTTTGTAAATTAATTGTAAAAAAAGCTAAAAAAGGTGAACAGAATGATCCATTCACCTTTTCCCTACACACTATTGTTCGTCAGAGAACCACAACTTGACGAACTTCCACTTCTGTCACACGACAGACGATTCCTTCCGCACTGAGGTAGGTTCGATTTACCAGTCGGCCAGTAACTGCAACTCGTTTCCCCGTATTGCAAAACTGATTCACAAACTCAGCCGTTGTTCCCCAAGCAAACATGCGGAACTTGTTCGACCGACTTGACTTTGTTTTTTCAGACTGTTTTTTGGCTTCTGAACCGACGGTAAATCTTGCTACCATTGCACCGCTTTCGAAGGTGGTAATTTGGGGAGCTGCTCCAAAATCACCTACGATGGTTACCTGATTTCTCAATGAATGCATATTTTATTAATTATAAGATGACTAAATCATTTACTTCGATTTCGGAAACCATTTGTCTCCGTCCATTTTCCAAACGATAGAATCGTGAAACCAATTTGCCTTCTACAGCCACATTGATTCCTTTTGAGCACAATTCTTCGAGGACATTTACCCAGCGACCCCAAGCAGTCATTCGGTGCCAGTTTTGACGCATACATACATTTCCCTCTTCGTCCAAGTAGGACTCTTTTGTAGCAAGAGAGAATTGTGCAACTTTGCGTCCTCCCGGCAAGACCGCAATTCGCGGATCAGAGGTCATTCTACCTATAATATTAACATGATTAATATGCAGGTACTGTGATTTTAAACCGTTGTTTTCCATGGTGAATAGACTATTAGATTATTTACTCGATTTTGGTGTGAGTACGAGAAATTCACTCATTTCAATTTCTGTGCTGTAGCGTTTCTCACCTGCTTTTGTTTCATAACTGCGGTTTACAAGTCGACCTTCCACAATGACTTCTAAGCCTTTTGTCAATATTTTTGAAATGCGATCGACTTGTTTACCCCATGCAACTATATTGTGCCATTGGGTGTTTTCAACCCACTCTCCGTTTTTATCTTTGTATGATTCGTTCGTAGCTAAAGAGATACGAGCTACTTGACTTCCTGAATCGAATTTGGTGATTTCTGGTTGGCCACCCACTCGTCCGATTAAACTAACTTTGTTACGTAATGTGTTCATAATGTTTGTGTTTTAAACGTTTGTAAATAATTTGTTTTGTTCCGATCAGTGTTGTTGTAACTGATTGACGATGCAAATTTGCGGCAGGTCAAAATCCAGATTCGGTTAATATTCATTTACTGTCGACTATTTTTCGTTTGTAAACGTTTGTAATCGTTTTTTATATTGATTTACAAATAATTAACTGAAATAAAAAAATTAATTAAAATTTAAATCTGCAAACAATTTATCAGAACATTTTATAAAACGTTCCTAATTCACACTAAATAAAAAGCTCAATTACACCCTACAAGAATTGATTTTTTAGGCGAAAGCAATCGGTCGAATTCTTTTCAAACTTAATCTCAGGAAAACAATCTTATGTAAATAATTCAAGTATATTTGGTCAGCATTATTTACTTAAAAACCAATCATGATTCACACACGAATGAATTCAATCCGCACATTTATTGGAGCCAGCGTACTTGCTGTTTTCGCACTTGGAAGTTGTACATCACAAGATGGTATAGAAACCGTTGATCAAGCTGAAAATGGAGCTTGTCCTGATTCTATGGCTTGGCTTGGTCAAGATCCAATTCCAGAGCCCAAATTTGGAACGTTTCCTTGCGGTTACACTGTTAATCCTGATGGAAGTGTTACCAATCGCGCTTTCCACGAAATTTCGTGGCAGTACTTTTTGTGGTTAACAGAATCAGTGACGGTTAAAAATGAGAAAATGCTTCGTTTTGAATCCATGTACAACGATGAATCCATCAACTTGGCGGCTGATGATCCAAAAGCAAAAACACATATTCTTGGTGGAATCCAACAAGCTGGTTCGAATAGTGTATTGGTTGATGAAAATGGTCGTGCCGTTTATACAACGATGATGATCAACGATATCTACAGAGATTTTGTTGTCAACAATAAACTCAATACACCAGAAGGTTTACGAAATTTTCCAGATAGTACGGATTTTGATAATGGTTCCATGTCAATCAAAGCATCTTGGAAAATTATTCCTCCAGGGAAATCTGCACCTAAAGGAGCGTACACACGAAAAGCTACTGTTTATGACGTAGTAGATATCAATGGTGTCATCACTACTTCGGATAACTACACCGATCCAGCCAAACAAACAACGCGTGAAGAAACGGTTGCTCTTGTAGGCTTGCACATTGCTTTTGTGGTAAAAGATCACCCAGAGTTTATTTGGGCAACATTTGAACACAATGATAATGCACCAAGTTATGTTTACAAAAACGAGACAAAAGGAACAGGTGTACCTACAGATAGTGATTATACCTTCTACAAAAAAGGAACCGACGTTTCTGCCTGTAATGTTTCCAATCTAGGGGCAATTACAGTTGATCCAACAACACAAGTTATCTCTGGCTTCTACGGGGTGAATTCAACTACTCAAGTGTATCGACGCTATGAATATGGTGGAGGAGACTCAACCAATCAACAAAATATTGAAGATTTGAACAATCAAGTACACAATGGAATTTCCAAAAATTCAATGTGGCAAAACTACAGTGAAGTAGGTGCTGTTTGGTTCAATTTGGATAATGGAAGTCTTATTCCTAATTGGTCACTGACGGTAAACCCTAAACTGCAAACTGGTTCTAAAACGCTTTCAAATTCAACAATTGAAACATTTACTCAAGATCCTAATCAGCAAAACAGCTGCTTCTCCTGTCACAATACAATGAAGTACACACCACCAACTGGACTTGGTTTAGATGGTAAAAATGTGTTGACCAGTCACATTTTGTTGGCGAATTACATCCATGCTTTATCGAAAAAGAATGCTGTTGTTCGCATTGATCGAAAAGAATAAGTGATCAGTAAGTCAACTGATAACAGGTATTAAGCAATAAAAAACGAAAAGATATGTCAACGAATAATATATTTAGAATTCACCCAACAATTGGAATTTCCAGAGTTGGAAACAGTGCAGAATATTACCTTGGACCAGAAACAATGGCTGGATTAGAAGGTGCAACAGATAACGACCCAATGGGTGGACTTCCAATCAAACCGGGGCAAGAAACACAAACAATTACCAGTGACGATTTAAGAGACGCTGATGGACAATTGAAAAGACAGGCTGCGCGATTTAAAATTTATGGATACAATCCCGATGAGATCAATAAGTACCCTTCTGGAGCTGGAAGCGAGATCATCGTTGGAAGTACACTAACTGTTGATGGTCAAACAAAAACGGTTACTTCCATTCTTTGGCAAGTACATTTAGCAAATAAAAAAGCAAATAGCTGGATTGAACCTGAACAAGGTGTTTCTGCTTATAACAATGCAGGTCAAACGCCACTTGTTCGGAATAGTGAATTTCCTGGATCTCCCGCAATGATTCCTGGCAATGAAGCTGGTACCTGTATCAATTCGCAAGAAATTTTAAGAACGCCAGAACGCCTTGAAAAATTGGTAATTGATGCTGGTCCACACGTTGTTCAAAAAGGGGGAACTGAATCTATTTCTTTTGATGCACAAGCTCCCAATCAATACATTTCAATGGTCAATGGTAAACCAACGATCACTCCAGTTGATTACCCGAGACAATTTCCTGTTTATCCATCAGACGCTCCTGAAATCGAGAAAATTGAATCATTAGGAGAACTGCTAACAGATGAAAAAGGACGGTTAATCGTTGTTGGTGGATATGGAAAAGCATCTGGTTTTTCGGGAAATGGTACGTATGATCCAACTTCTCCGTTAGAAGGCGCAGTAAACAACGATGGTTGGTTTGATGATACATCTGATGGCCCAGTTACAGCAGTTATCCTATTTAGTGATGGAACCTCCCAAGCGGTTCAAGGTAGTTCTTGGATTGTGACTTCTGATCCATCGTATGCGCCACAAGTTCCAAATGTTGTTTCATTATGGGAAGATATGTACAATACATGGGTTGAACAGTTTAACCTTGAACCATCTTTATACAACCCCGCAGCTACAGATGATACGCCAGTTTCAAATGATGCTTTCAAATTAGGGAAAGGGTATAATTTAGCTTATGCACCAGATTATACCACACAAATACGGCCGATGCTCAATGCTGCTCATTTACAAAGATGGGCGACCAATTTAATTTCAAATGGTATTGGAGCGCATAAAAAAGTTGCTGAACAACCCATGAATAATCCTGAATGGAAACAAATCATGAATTTCATGCGCAATCCAAATCTTGCCAACAATGAAGATCCACAAAATGGAACGCGGATGCCTTTATCACTTGGTGACTCGGTTATTGATGATCCATCAAATCCAACTTCCCGTGTTGAAGACTTCTTAGCCATTTCCAGAACACAGTATTTTTTCATGTACCAATGGTTGATTAATAACACCGTTAAATCTGGAACTGTATATGGTGGCGGTGAAGAACTTGATCGCAATGTGCTTGGAAACTGTTTAGGTGGTCGTTACAGTCCTGGGATTGAAATGACCTTTATTATTCGTGATACATTCTTGTACCAGAATTGGATGGAGAACGGCACTTATTCACCCGCTGGACCATTCAGAATTAATATGCAAGCCATCGATTATAGCAACTTATCTTCATCAGCTTTGGGAGTAGGTTATACTCCAACAAATGCTGTTGCGGTAGAACCTGGAGATATTTGTAAATTCATGTCTATTCCTTGGCACACCGATTACAATTCATGTGCAACGCATCCAACTGGAAATCCTGACAGCAATATGACTTATTGGTCTTGGCCAGCTCAGCGACCTGTTGCTATTTACAATTACGAAGATGTGGTGTGCAATAGTGGTTTAGATTTTCAACGGTTTTCAGTTAGAGGAAATGGAACAAATGCATATTACAAAGACGGCGTAATCGTACCATTCGATCAAGACACTGTTTCAGATAGAGTTGGTCGTTTCCAGAGTTATAGTGATTTTGTTGCAAACTGGCACAATGTCGGGATTGTCATGCAAGGTTCTGCAATCGTTCAAACAGAAGCTGAAAAAGAAAGTATTTCTCCTGAAGCGATTAAAGATTATTTCTTAGAGGTAAAGAGCAATTTTGTGAAGGATGAGAGTAATAAAGTTGTTCCAGGACCAATCCCAGGGAATCATGCTGTTGCGCCACCTGAACCAATGTGTCCTCACGCTGCAAAATTTATGAAATAAATCGATTGAACTGTATTCAATGAAATCGTATTCCGTTGTAATTGTTGGTGGTGGTCCAGCTGGTTGTGCTGCTGCTATTGCTTTGCTAAAACTCGGAATAAAAGATGTACTCATTTTAGAATCGGAAGATTATACAAAGTTTGCCATCGGTGAAAGTATTCCTTCGGATGTAAAAGTACTTTTGCTTCAGTTGGGAATACACGGTGAGTTCTTAAAAGAACAACACTTACCTTGTTATGGAACTTGCTCCTATTGGGGTGACGACAGAAAAGGTTTCAATGATACGGTATTAAGTCCTTATGGGCACGGTTGGCATCTAGACAGAAGAAAATTCAATCTTTTTCTGTCTAGACAAGCCCAACTTTTGGGAGCAGAAATCCAACTCAAAGCACGTTTTATCGCTTCAACTTTGTTAGAGAACAACAATCACCGAATTCAGTATCAACAAACGAATACAATGATCACCATTGAAGCTCAATTTGTTGTAGATGCTTCTGGTTCGAATGCTGTATTTGCCAAAAACCAAGGAAGTATTCTTGAAAAAGGAGAATCGTTGTATTGTTTGGCAAGGCGTTACAACATTGATGAACTCGAAAAAATCTCTTCGCTTACACGCATTGAAGCTGTTCATAACGGTTGGTGGTATGGAGCAAAATTACCGAACAATGAACTTTTAATCGCTTTCTATACCGATCAAGACACCATGAAGGAAACAAAGTTGCAACAGATCTCGACTTGGAATGACGCATTAAATTCAACACAAAGCATCAAAGAAGGAGTTCATGAATCATGCGCGATCGATGAAAAAATTCAAGGATTTTATGCCAACTCTTTTTGCCTCGATAAGATCGTTGGGCCGAATTGGCTGGCAATTGGAGATGCTGCTTCATCTTATGATCCGATCATCTCACGTGGCATTTATAAATCGCTTACCGATGCGTTAAATGCTGCACCTTTGATTGCAAAATATGTGCAAAATAAAGCAACTTCTCTTGAGGAATTTGAACAATACGTCCAACAAAACTATCGGCATTATTTAGCTGAAAGAGCGCATTATTATTCACTGGAACAACGCTGGAAGGATGCACCTTTTTGGAAGAAATTTCACCAATTAAAAACGGCAGTCACCTCTTCCCTATCTTGATTAATTGTCATTCTAGATCATTTGATCACAAAGGATCATAAAGAATTAAAAACAAGTGTCAAAATTGCTACTTTCAACCCCATGAAAAAAGCACTTGTATCTGGAGCAACTGGTTTAATTGGAACTGCATTGGTCAATCAACTTGTTGCGAGTAATGAATACGACGAAATTAGTTGTTTGGTGCGAAAAACGAGTGAAGTAACTTCACCTAAAATCACGCAAATTGTTGTTGATTATTCTGATTTAACCCAACAATTCCAGCACATTACTGCTGATTGTGCATTTTGCTGTTTAGGAACAACCTTAAAAGTTGCTGGAAGTAAAGAACGACAATATGAAATCGATCACGATTATGTTGTCCATTTCGCAACGATGTGTCATTCAATAGGAATTCCCATGTTTATGGTTATTTCATCCATTGGTGCACGAGTTTCGACCAGTAACTTTTATCTGCGAACAAAGGGGGAAATGGAACGCGATTGTTTAGCCATTAATTTTAAGAAAACTGTGATTTTAAGACCATCCTTTTTATTGGGCGATCGAAAAGAATTCCGTTTAGGTGAAAAAATCGGAGTTGTTTTCATGAAAGGTCTTTCATTTTTATTGATCGGTTCTTTGAGAAAATACAGAGCTATTCATGTTGATCGAATAGCTAAACGAATGATTGAATTGTCATTGGAAAATTCGGTTGAAAAAACGGTTATTTTGGAATCGAATGAGATTTAAAAACAGGACTCAACTACCTTTCTAATCATTTTCAGGTGTTTTTCAACCTAATTAATGGATCATAAATACCACCCATTAGCTTATAATTTTCGATAAACTTGATTTTTTTCTGAACTAAAGTTAATCACACCAGGCTTAAAATTACACTATTAAAAAAGAGTGTTTAAATGCGTTATTGATCATTCCAAATTCAAGTATATTTTTATGTAAATCAACTTAAACTATATGTTAATGAACTTGCTGTTCTTTTTTTGACACCAATAAAAATCAAGATAAAAATGTAGTTTAAAAAAACTCAACTCATAGATTCGCTAACAGATACTGGCTTTAAATGAAGGGGAAATCTAATTCATTCATTTTATTTTGTTGTAAAGAACACTACTATAAACACAGGTTAAACGAAAATAATCACTACTTTGGTAGAATATCCTGCTAGATTTCGCATATAATGAACACCTTAATAGTAGATAATGTAAAGTTAAGTCGAGTTGGGCTTGCTACACTCGTCAACACTTATCTTCCGGAAGCAACAATAATTGGGAGCGTACCTTCTATAGAAGAAGCGAGACGTATACTGAAGTTAGAAATCATTGATTTACTTTTTTTAGACATTCAATTATTGGATGGAAGTGGTTTTGACATATTGGATGATGTGTCCTTAGATACCAAAGTGATTTTTATTACAAGCTATGAACAATACGCGATTGATGCTATTCGCAAAGGTGCTTTTGATTACTTATTAAAACCTTTAAATATAAAAGAATTAAAGAATTGTATTCAACGCATACGAGAACTGAAAACACTCGAAAATGAACACCAACGAAAAAAACAGATCCAAGAGGATTCTTTCATTTTCGCAGATAAAATTGGAATTTCAAGTGTTGATAGCATCGATTATGTTGACATAATGGATATTATTTATCTAAAGGCAGATGGTAAATATACCATTGTTTGTACAAAAACACAGAAGATCACCAGTTCGAAGAATCTCAAAATGTTTGAGCTAGTACTTCCTGAAAAATTCTTTGCACGCGTTCATCATTCTTTTCTCGTAAACATTGCTGAAGTACGTCGATTCAAGAAAGATGATGCGCTTTTGGTTCTTTCAGACGGATCGGAAATTCCAGTTTCTAAATCACGAAAAGAACTTTTAATGAAACGTGTTGTTCATCTTTAAAGTCGAACTCAGGTTGCTCCCTAAATCACTGTAACATTAAATGTAGCATCAAACGCCAATGTTCCTTCAATAACTTGAGCCGCACCAGGAATCATCAGCCCTTTCATTTTGGACGTTTTCCCCTTTTGAATGAGATCGATGAGTTGTTTCTCTGTTAGTTTTTTTCCAAGCATCTCAAACGGAACTAGGAATCCGCAAACCTTGTAATTGGAACAACCAACTCCTGTTCTTCCTTCAATTAATTTATGTTGTTTGCATTTTGGGCAATCCAATGCTGATAAACTCACCTTTTCCGCGGGTTTGCGTTCTCGTTTCGGTTTTTCAGCCACAACTGGAACATCTGAATGTAACTGAATGCGCAAAGGTGCTTGGGAAAAAATCACCTCATCTGTAAGTGTGCGAACCATCAGGGTTAATTCTTGTTTGAACTGTTCCAAATCGTATTCTCCTTTTTCAATCAGGCGCAATTTACGTTCCCATTGACCTGTTAATTCTGCACTTTTCAATAATTCGTTTTGAATCGTATCGATTAATCCCACACCTGTTGGAGTTGCGATTAGATTTTTCCGCTTCTTTTCAATGTATTTCCGTTTGAACAATGTTTCAATAATATTGGCACGTGTTGCTGGTCTACCAATACCATTTTCTTTCATCATATCACGGATTTCTTCGTCTTCAACTTGCTTACCAGCCGTTTCCATTGCACGTAACAACGTTGCTTCAGTATAGGGTTTTGGCGGACTCGTTTTTCCATGATGTAAGCGAGGTTCATGCGGACCAGACTCACCTTCTGTAAAAACAGGCATTGTTTGCTCTGCTTTTTCAGCCGCAGGTTTTTTGTCATCAGTATCGGAATCTTTGGTTTCTTCCCAAACAACACGCCATCCTGGTTCAATGATCTGTTTTCCTGTTGCTTTAAAATCAATTTGACCTACTTTCCCCAAAACGGTAGTCGTAGAAATCTTACACTCTGGATAAAAAGCAGCGATAAACCGACGAACAATCATGTCATAAATCTGATTTTCGGGAGTAGAAAGACCACTTGGTTGAATCCCCGTAGGAATGATGGCATGGTGATCGGTTACTTTTTTATCGTCAAAAACAGACTTTAATTTTGGAATTGGTTTATTCATCAACGGTTCTGTAAATCGCTGATAATAGGTCAATCCTTTGATGATATTCGGAATCTTCGGGTGCAAATCTTCTGAGAGATACGTCGTATCAACCCGTGGATAAGTCACCAATTTTTTCTCGTACAAGCTTTGAATGTACTTCAAGGTTTCTTCAGCTGAGTGTCCGAATTTTTTATTGGATTCAACTTGCAAAGAGGTTAAATCAAACAAACGCGGATTGCCTTCTTTACCTTCCTTTTGTTCGAATGAAGTGATTTCAAAGAGGTGTTCTTTTAAATAATCGACTCCTTTTTGCGCACGTTCTTCGCTTCGCATGCGGTCAATAACGGCTGAGAATTCTGTTTCGCGGTAAATTGTTTTTAACTCCCAGTATTCTTCTGTGCGAAAGGCTTCAATTTCTTTATGTCGACCAACAATCATTGCTAACGTTGGTGTTTGTACGCGTCCGATGGAAAGGGTAGCTTTTCCTTGTCCAAATTTTTTGGTAAATAACCGTGTGGCGTTCATTCCCAATAACCAATCGCCAATGGCACGCGCACTTCCTGCTGCGTAGAGGTTTTTGTATTGATCTCCGTTTTTCAACGATTGAAATCCTTCGCGAATTGCTTCTTCAGTCAAGGACGAAATCCACAAACGTTTAATCGGAACTTTACATTTCGCTTTTGCTAATACCCATTGTTGAATGAGCTCTCCTTCTTGCCCGGCATCCCCGCAATTGATCACCTCATCGCACATGCCAACGAGTTTTTCAATCACTGAAAATTGGCGTTTTACACCTTGATCGTCTATGAGTTTAATGCCGAATTTTTCTGGAATCATGGGCAAATCTTCCAACCGCCAGAACTTCCATTTTTCGTTGTAATCATGCGGTTCCTTGAGTGTACATAAGTGCCCAAACGTCCAAGTAACCCAATAGCCGTTTCCTTCATAATAACCATCATTACGCTGTTTGGCACCAATGACTTCCGCAATATCACGGGCAACGGAGGGTTTTTCGGCTATACACAATTTCATTTTTTCTTTTACAGTTTGATAGTTTTATAAGTTTTTTGAGTTTTACAGTTTGATGAGTTATTCAGTTTTTGAGTTTGACAGTTATACAGTTTGATGAGTTTGACAGTTTGATGAGTTTGACAGTTTGATGAGTTATTCAGTTTTTGAGCTTGATGAGTTTTGTGAGTTTCAAAGTTAAGTTATTTTAATTTGTTTAAATACCCGATGAAGCCCGAGATCATTTTATTAACTTCAATTAATTGTTCTTCAATCATATTGTATTTTTCAGATGAAATATAATTCAAATCTCTTGAGTGCAATAATTGTGATCTTAACTCTGTATTTGAGGCTTTTGCGATGACTAAGTATTGAATGAATTCCTTTTTACCTCCTCGTTCATAACCTTCTGCAATATTGGAAGACACAGAGACCGAACACCTTCTCATTTGATCCTTTAAGCCAAAGTCTTTTGCTAGTTCTGTTGTATTTGTGAGTTTATAAATTTCTAAAGAAATGAGATGGGCTTTTTGCCAAACTTTCATTTCTTTGAACGAGTTTATTGTGGGCCTTTTTTTGATTTGATCTGATTTCTATTATTTAAGATAATGAAAAACAGCTGATCAAGCTCAAAAACTGAATAACTCATAAAACTCTCTAAAACTACTGCCTCGTATACCTCACCACTTGAAAAGAAACTGGATTATTCTCGTCAACTGCTTGGTGCATGATTACTTTTTGTGACCATTTTCGCCATTCCAATTCTGGGAAAAATGTATCTGCGCCATAAACATGATTGACGTGTGTAATAAACATCTCACTAATCAATCCTGAGTTGAGTGCTTGTTGATAAATTTCTCCCCCACCAATGATAAATACGGTGCGCTCTGTTTCATTTTGGTAATGCGCGAAACAAGCTTCCAACGAATGAAACACCACACAACCTGCTGCTTCAAAATCTGTTGAACGTGTCAAGACAGCATTTTCGCGATTCGGCAACGGTCGGAAACGTACTGGAATGGATTCGTAATTTTTACGTCCCATCACAACAATATGTCCAGTTGTTGTCTCCTTAAAAAACTTCATGTCGGCAGGTAAATGCCACATAAGATCGTTATTTTTTCCTATCCCGTTTTCATTGTCTACCGCAACGATTAAACTCACTTTCATTCCGTTACGATTTTAATTGCTTTAGGGGTTACGAAAACCAATTCGGGTAATTTGGTTTGGATTTTTGTCCACCATGCAAGTAACTCGCCCGCTTGCTCAGTTGATGCAAACATGCCACTAACGAGGTGATAATTGCCATCTGGGCCTAAAATCCGTGTAGTATTTTTTCGATTTTCTACTGTTAACTTCTTCCAATCGGTTCCCAAAACAGCATCCAATTGAATGGTATAATAACCATCTAGGAGTAAATCATAGTTTTGATGCGCCACATTGTCTTCCGCAATTGTACGCTCTGTTGTGCCAATGGAATGCTTGGCAAACAAGGCTCGCGAATCGGCATAAAACAACTGCATTTGTTTCATGGCTGCATCATCCAGAAAACCTGATCGGTGCGCATTGTAATCGAAATCAGGGAGAATGTAGTACGTTTTAACAACTGCTTCTTGTCTTGGAAAAACCCAGGTAAAATAATGGTTCACTTCTTCGAACACAACACCTGAACTATCTTTTCCAACAGTCGTGGTCAGCATCATTCCACCATCTTTGTAACGATCACGTTGATTGGAAACAAAATTGCCTAACGACCACGCTGTCAATCGCTGTTTACCATTTACTTTTTTCTGAACAACGGGTTGTAACACATGCGGATGTCCACCAATAACCATGTCTGCACCTTGGCGGTAACAGAATGCTTCCCATGTTTTTTGGTAATCGTTGGGCAATGATTGGTATTCCGTTCCCCAATGCACAGTACACACAATAATATCAGCACCGAGTGATTTTGCTTTTTTGAAATCAACTTTCATCACTGCGCTATCCAAGTAATTGATGATTAAAGGTGCTGCTACCTTCAACCCATTGGTGCTAAACGTGTAGTTTAAGATTGCCACTTTTAAGCCGTTTTTCTCAACCATCAATGGATAATTCGCTTCGCGATCAGCTTTACTACGGAATGTTCCTGTATGTTTCACACCTAAATGATCGAGTACATCAAGGGTTTTTGTCACTCCTTTCCCGCCACCGTCGCATGAATGATTATTGGCTGTAAGAATGATATTAAAACCAGAATTCACGAGTGCTTCTGACAATTCTGGAGGTGCTGAGAATTGGGGATAACCTTTGTACGGTTTACCTGCGTGTGTCACTTCCAAATTGGCAATTGCAAAATCAGCTTGTTGAAGAATCGGTTTCACATACTGAAAACAATCGCGGTAATCATAAGCATCTTTTTTGGCATTGTATGCACCTTGAATTTGACCACCGTGTTGCATGATATCACCTACAAACAAGAATTTCACATGGTGTGCATTTGTATCCTGTGCAAATGAATAAGCTGCAATTAACGAACATAAGAGTATCGAGAATCGGTTCATATTGTTGACTTAATTAAATTAATACTACTAAGACCGTTGCAAAACACGTTACTCTTCGTTACTTCAAAAATTCAACATCCTCATTTACAAGTGTAAACTGCGGTGTTAAATTTTAATCGCGCCTCGATTAATGAATTTTGAAACGGTCTTATACTCCTAAACGGCTACTGCTGCCTTGATATGCGGATGCGGATCATAATTCACCAATTCAAAATCATCAATGGTAAATGCGAACAAATCTTTGACTGCTGGATTGATGTTCATTTGCGGAAGCGGACGTAATTCGCGCGTTAATTGCAATTGCGCTTGTTCCAAGTGGTTGATGTATAAATGTGCATCACCGAGCGTATGAATGAATTCACCCAATTGCAAATCGCACACCTGCGCCACCATCATGGTTAACAATGCGTAGGAAGCAATATTGAATGGAACACCTAAAAAAGTATCGGCTGAACGTTGATACAATTGGCAACTCAATTTACCTTCTGCCACATAAAACTGAAACATCGTGTGACAAGGAGGCAATGCCATTTCATCCACATACGCCACATTCCAAGCACTGACAATCAATCTGCGTGAGTCTGGATTTTTTTTAATCTGGTTTACCAAATTGGTGATTTGATCAATGTGACCGCCATCTGGAGTTGGCCAAGAACGCCATTGATAACCATAAACAGGACCAAGATTGCCATTTTCATCTGCCCATTCATCCCAAATGCTCACATTGTTTTCTTTCAAATAAGCGATATTGGTATCTCCTTTTAAAAACCACAATAATTCATGGATGATGGAACGAAGATGTAATTTCTTTGTCGTTAAAACCGGAAAACCTTGCGCCAAATCGTAGCGCATCTGATACCCAAATGTAGATAACGTTCCTGTCCCCGTACGATCGCCTTTGGATGTACCATTGTCCAATATGTGTTGGAGTAAATCGTGATATTGTTTCATGGAAATTAAAAATCTAGCGTGAAATTACACTTTTCCGAAATGGCTGTCAAGCACCGTTCATAAGTCGTGCGGTTTGTTAATGATTTTGTGGGTTTTTAGCTGTTCTGATTTTAAGTAGTGTTTGTGATTTCACAACCCTAGACGTAAGATTACGATCTTGCTTCACTAGACGGAATATTACAATTTCACAACCACTGAAAATCCCTTCAACTCCAATAAAACTGGAAAATCATTGAATAAAGAACTAACTTCACCCCGCAAATACTTACGACCATGAAATCCGCACTCCTGTTTTTAGTCCTCCTATTGGATGTAACTGCTTTTTCACAACGATTCAGTATTGAAATTGGCGGCGGTTACCAACGAAATATGGTTGCATCAAC
>JAYSRF010000267.1:0-18752 GCA_043721195.1 Fluviicola sp.
ATAGATTTAAGTTTTTGTCTAACGTAGCCTTTTATTCAGCTTATTTCATCCCACCTTCAATCCAACTATTTTGAATCTGGGCAGTTTTATACACTAACCATTAAAAACAGCTATATATTATAAAATAACGCCAATTTAATACCATTAATTTTATAATTTGATTTAGGCTTATTGCCTTCCAAGTCAATAAATTTATTTGAAAGAATAAAGCTCTTAAATAGTTTTAACTCCAGTGAGATAGATTTTTTGTTGTTAAGCATAAATGAAAACCCTTGACCTACATTAAAGTTGATGGAGTTAATGGATACACCCGAAGATATGTTATCTACAGTTAATTGATAATAGGTTAATCCGCCATCATAAGAAACTGAATCTTTCGGGTAGTAATAACTCGTATAGTTGATGTTATTGAATTGTAATTCTAATGGCACATAAAATGAGACGTTTCGTTTATACGAATCGTACTGATACATATAGCGCAATCCAAAGCTAAAGTAGTTATTAACGCCACCAATTAGCCCAAAATCACCACTCAATCCAATGAAGTTTTGACGATTAATATATTTACCTAGGCCAAATTGAAAACAAGTTGGAATATAGGCAAAACCACCAGCATTTTGCCCATGAAAAGCATTGTCTTCTTTTATAGTTTCATTAACCATTGCCACTGTCAGATTAAACCCTAGGCTGATTTCAAATTCGTTCGTTTTTCTTGGTTTAATAGACAGGGTGTCCTTTTTATTGACAAAGTACCTTTTATCTTCAACAAAATAATCGTATTCTTCACGTGTAATAGAGTACTTTCTTCCGAAAGAATCTTTAAAAGTGATATCTCCATCCTTTTCTTCGAAAACTAAAATCTCACCTTTAAGTACTTGACCATTTTTAAGGTAAACAAGATCATAAGTGATAACATTTTCAGGATTTTCTTGAGCAAAGGTAGTTGCTGAAAAGTAGCATGAAATGAAGAGTAATAATATTAAAGTAAAAGAGGTAGGTTTAAAATGATTCATAGTAAGTTTTGTTAGATATAATTTGGGGTTAAATATAATTTTTTTTGATTTATTTAATAGAGGTAATGATTATAAAAATTGTTGTTGATGATAGAAATCTATTATTTTCATTGAGCTTCACCCACGTAATCCACTATTACGTCGAATTTTAAGTTAGCGTTTTATCATATTAACTCCCAGTTAAAATTGAACGAACCACATTTGGGGCATGTTATATTTTCTTGATCAAGCGAATCAAAATTACACCGATTACAAGATCCATATTCTGTGTTGATGTGTGTTATGATGTATTTAGCATTTATATGGCTAAATTGGTTCACTTCCATCAATTGTCTTACTGCATGAAGTGGCGATACTTTCTTCCATTCCAACAATTGCTGTTTGTCAGATTGAGCGAAAGTTGGAATTTCTATTCCTTCTTTTGGCATACAGTTTTTGCATTGAATGTTCATGGCTTTATAGACTAAAAGTATAAAGTTATATTTGGTTTACTTGCTTCACCCAATAAGCTCTTTCACAATTGCAGGTTCAATACTAAAACCATCTTTCCAATTAATCGCTATTCTTCGAAGGTTCTTTTTATTCGTTCGAATAAATGTTCGTCTTTTAAAAAATCCGTAAGATCCTAAATCAGGTTGGTTTCCTAGAATGATGTACCACTTAGAACAAAATTTCACACACTTGAATTTCTTCAGTTTAATTAATTTATCGGCATCACATTCTACATGATCTAAGGTGTCATAAAATGTGATTCCTCCACGCTTTTTTTCTTTCCACCCAGTTAGTTGAATATTCCCATTATCAAAATAGTTTTTAAATTCAGTCCCATGCCCTGCAGACCCCCAAAAACCACTATTGTATTTGTAATAAAAGATTCCAACCCGACCAGCAGAATCAAATTTTATTGTTATCCGACTCAAATACCCTACATCTCTTTTGTAATGATAATTGTTATGAAAATCTACTCTTTTTAAGATAAAATAGGTGTATTCGCCATTAGAATAATAATGAACAGCTGAGGTATCACCTATCTTATTTCGTTTTTTAATATTTAAATAACAATCTGAATATCGGTCTCCAAATTGACATTGCGCACTAATAGTATTAGAAGAGCATAGGATAAAGACGAAAAAGGTGTAGATGAATAATTTTTTCATGTATGCTAAAATACACTAATTGCAGTAGTCTATTATCGAACATTGGTTAACCCTCTATTAACCCAATTTAAACAAGCGTTTATTTAATGTGAATTTTTTTAAAAAACCTTCACATACCCACAACGCAATCATCACGATTGTTTGACGATTCACTCAACTAACAATCATGAGATGTAGAGACCTTTGCCCCAAAGTTCGTACAAATGAAAAAAATCTACATCGTTTTAGCTTTCATTGCTCATTCCCTTGCCGCATCAGCGCAAAATCCTGGGTTAGTGATCAGTGAATTACTTGCCAATCCTCCAGGAACAGATAATGCGTTTGAGTGGGTAGAATTAGTTGCAACAAGAGCAATTGATTTCTCAGTTACTCCTTATTCTGTTGTGGTGTGTAATAATGGAACTGCAACTGTGAATGGTTGGGTTAATGGAGGCACACTTTCTTATGGATTTAACATTACTACTGGTACTGTTGTTGCCGGTGATATAGTGTATGTTGGAGGTTCAACAATGCTTCCAACTGGAACTAAGTTGCGCACTATTAATGTTGTTTCAACAGCAGGAGATGGTTTTGGAACCGCAGCAGCTGGTGTTTTTGGAAACGGTGGTGCAAATGCTGACGGAATTGCGGTGTTCAATATGGCTATCGGAAGTGTAACCAACTCAACTGTTCCTGTAGATGCAATTTTCTACGGAACTGGAATTGGAACGGCATTGGTAAATGCTGGCGCGGATGGCTATCAATTACCGATTAACGATCGTTATACGGGTGGAAAATTACAAACAACAAGTTTCTTCGGAAGTGATCCAGCATCTGATTTTACCTTAAAAGCTACTGGTTTTTTTAATACAACGACGAATTTGTGGTTCGGTCAACGCGCTTGGACAACACAAGCAACAGTAAATGATAACGCAACAGCTATTCAATTGGTAACGGTTGATCCTCCAGGTTCAGCTGCCATTTCAGTAAATACACAAACGGTTAGTGAAACAGCTGGTTCAGTAAACGTCAATGTCACGTTTGCAAATGCAAATGCCAATCCTGCAAAAGTTGTTTTCGGACTTTCTTCTTATTCGAATGCTGTTCGAAATGTAGATTTCTCGTATGCAAATGATACCTTGGTGATTCCAGCAAATTCAAATGGAACATTCCCTTTTACGATTCAATTGACAAATGATTTATTGGCAGAGCGTACTGAGCGAATCATTGTTAAACTCATCGGTACAGTAAACGCAAATATCATTGGAAATTCATTTCAAATCATTTACTTAACGGATAATGATTACCAAGCTCCTGTTGCGTCGAATGAATTGAGCATGTCTTTATTGAGTAGCTTTAGTAATGGTGCTGAAGGAACAAATTCAGCTGAAATCGTTGCGTATGATTCAACTAACTTTCGTCTCTACATTGCAAATTCAATTGGAGCGAAATTAGACATCGTAGATTTTTCGAATCCAGTAACGCCTGTTTTATTAAACTCTATCTCGGTAGCACCTTATGGAAATATCAATTCAATTACAGTTTATAATGGGATTGTTGCAGCTGCTATTGAAAATAGTGTTCCAGAATCAAATGGTTCTGTTGTATTCTTTAATGCAAACGGGGTTTTCTTGAATCAAGTTACTGTAGGCGCAATGCCAGATATGATTGCTTTCAACAATGATCACACAAAAATTGTTGTGGCATGTGAAGGTCAACCAAAAACAGATTATACAATTGATCCAGAAGGTTCTATTGCCATTGTTGATTTAACACCAGGAATTGCTGCATTGACCAATGCTAATGTTGCAATAGCAGGATTCACAGCCTACAACGGACAAGAAGCAGCTTTACGCGCTCAAGGAATTCGAATCTTTGGCCCAGGAAGTTCAGTGGCACAAGACTTCGAACCTGAATACATCACTTTTGGAGATGACAATCAAACCGCTTATGTTGCATTGCAAGAGAATAATGCAATGGCGGTTGTTAACTTAAACACAGCAACTGTTACTTCAATTCGCCCGTTAGGTTTGATGGACTATTCAACCAATAATGGAATGGATGCTTCTGACCAAACAGCTGGAGTTTACATCAGTTCAGTTCCTGTTAAAGGTGCGTTTATGCCAGATGCAATTGCACACGCTACCATTGCTGGACAAGAATACATTTTCTCTGCCAATGAAGGTGATGCACGTGAATATGCTGCATTGACTGATGTTGCGCGATTATCTGCAACAAGCTTAGATGCAACAGCATTTCCAGATCAAAACATCTTAAAAAGCAATCAATTCCTTGGTCGTTTGAATGCGCTTCAAGCAACAGGTGATACAGACAATGATGGAGATAAAGACGAAATTCATGTTTTGGGAACACGTTCATTTTCTATTTGGAATGCTGCTACTGGTGCACTTGTTTATGATTCAAAAGATTTATTGGAGCAAATTACAGCTGCTCATCCAACATTGAATGGTCTCTTTAACGCTAGTAATACTTCTGGGGCTGCTGTGACTAAAAACAGAAGTGATGACAAAGGTCCAGAACCAGAAGGTGTTGCAACGGCATTTATTAATGGAAATCACTATTTGTTTGTTTCGTTGGAACGAGTAGGTGGTGTTTTAACCTTCAATATTGACAATCCATCGGAACCTGTTTACGCTGGTTATTACAACAATAGAAGTGTTGCTACCAATGGTCCAGATCGTGGTGCGGAAGGAATTATTTATATTTCTAAAGAAGCATCACCAACCAATAAAGCACTTGTTCTTCTTGCGAATGAAATCAGCTCAACTCTTTCTGTTTATCAAGTGAATACGTGTGTTGAACTTGCTGGAGCAACAATCACAGCTACTCAAGATACGGTTTGTACTGGTTTGACAACTCAACTTTCTATTCCAGGAAATGCACAATCGAGTGTACAATGGTATTATAACGGAGCTGCTCTTCCAGGAGAAACAGCCAATACACTTACAGCCAATCAAGCAGGAAATTACCGTGTTTATGTGAGTAATACCGCTTTGAGTTGTGCTGATACAACGGTTGCCACCACTATCACTATTCTTCCCCTTCCACTTGTAGATGCGGGTGTTGATCAATCTGTTTGCGCGGGAACGTCTGTTACCCTTTCAGGATTGGGAGCACAAGCCTACACTTGGAGCGGTGGTGTGACAAATAATCTTTCTTTTACACCAGGATCTACACAAACCTATACGGTAACTGGAACAGGAGCTAATGGTTGTACAAAAACCGATCAAGTAATTGTAACGGTGAAACCGCTTCCTACAGTGAGTGCTGGAGCGGATCAACAAGCTTGTGCGGGTGACCAAGTAACATTAATAGGGTTAGGCGCACTTTCATTTACATGGAACAACGGCGTTACAAATAACAGCGCATTTACACCAGCTTCAACACAAACCTATACAGTAACGGGAACAGCGGTGAATGGTTGTACCAACACAGATCAAGTTGTTGTAACGGTGAATGCGATACCAGTAATTAGTGCTGGAATCAATCAATCGGTTTGTTTAGGCACACCAGTTACTTTAGCTGGAACGGGTGGTCAAACCTATAGTTGGAACAATGGAGTTGCGAATGGTGTATCATTTGTACCACAAACAACTTCAACTTATACAGTAACTGGAACAGATGTCAATGGTTGCGAAAATACAGCCAACGTTATCGTTACTGTAAATAACTTGCCAACAGTAGCTGCTGGATTAGATCAAGAAGTATGTGCAGGTGAAAGTGTTGTATTAGCAGCAACTGGAGCTCAAAACTATGCTTGGTCAAATGGAGTTACTGATGGAGTTGGTTTTGTTCCAACGAACACGGGTACCTACAATGTAACTGGAACAGATGTAAATGGTTGTTCAAATAGCGATCAACTTTTAGTGACGGTAAATACACTTCCATCAGTTAACGCAGGTAGTGATCTCACTGTTTGTTCGCAAGACAACGTAACATTGTCAGGTACTGGCGCTCAAAATTATCAATGGAGCAATGGTATCTCGAACGGAACGCCATTTTCAGCTACTGCAACAACAACCTATACCTTAACTGGTACAGATGCAAACGGATGTGAAGATACTGATCAAATCACGGTTACAGTAAATGAATTGCCGATCGTTGCATTAGGTGCTGATACTACAACTTGTTCCAATTATGGTCCTATTTTGTTAGACGCAGGAGCTGGTTTCACGGCCTATTCTTGGAACACTAACGCACAGACGCAAACAGTGAATGCAATTATCTCAGGAACGTACATTGTTACAGTTACAAACGCTGATGGATGTAGTAATTCAGATGCAATTACAGTAACCTTTGATCCATGTTTAGGCGTTGCAGAGCAAACAATTGAAATGATGTTGTTTCCAAATCCAACAAACAGTATTGTAACAGTAAAATCGACTAGCAATGAACCAATGCGTGCGGAAGTGATGACGGTTACTGGTCAACTATTGTTCAGCACAACGGAATCGACAATTGATTTGTCTGGTTACGCATCTGGAACCTACATGATTCGTATGCAACAAGGTACACATCAAGAATTGTTTCGTGTAGAAAAAACCAATTAATCATTCGTTGGGGTGTAATGCATTGCACCCCAACCTTAAAAAAATAATAACCTACCTATTGAATCCTCTTCAATTATTTGAAGGGGATTTTTTTGTTTCTAATTGGGTTTATGATATTGTAAGCTCGGAATGCATTCCGAGCCTACCACACCAATACAAAAACGAACCAACACCATGTATTCCGCGCCTACGATACCAACACCAAATGGAATCAACAACCATGTATTCCGAACGTATTACACCAACACCAAACCGTAGGCTCGGAATGCATTCCGATCCTACGACACCAACACCAAATTGTAAGCTCGGAATGCATTCCGAGCTTACAATATCAATATGAAATCAACCACGTCTACATAAAAACAACCCCAAACAAAAAACGACCTGCATAGCAAGTCGTTTTAGTTTAATCAGTTGAAGGATCAACCAATATTATGCTTTACCCAATTGGTGTAACAAACGTAAGTGTTGTATGATCGCACCACCAAATGTTTTATGGTAATGGTACTTCACGCCAAATTCTTGAGCAGTTTTACGTACAATTTTGGAAATTTTCGGATAATGGATGTGTGAAATGTCTGGAAATAAGTGGTGTTCAATTTGGTAATTCAAACCACCTACGTACCATGTAAACATTGGATTCCAATTAGAGAAATTTGCAGTGGTCATCATTTGATGTTTTGCCCAGCTAATTTCTTCATTTTGCTCGTCATACGTATCTTTTGTCATGAATTCGATGTCTGGCATCACGTGAGCAATTTGAAAAACGAATGCCAAAATAGATCCGCAAACAAAATGCATGGTGCAGAAACCAATGGCCCATTGCCACCAAGAAATATTCATAACCAACATTGGAATCAAAGCGATGTAAACATAGTAAATCACTTTTGAGACGATTAATGTCGTTAACGCTTTACGCAACGTCAAGTTTTGAGCACTTAACAATCCGTTTTTGTTGTAACGAACTAATTGGATAAAATCCTTACTTGTCATCCAAGACAAGGTCATTAATCCATAGAAGAACCAAGCATAAAATACTTGGAAACGGTGCATTTTTTTACGCGGTTCATTGGGTGAAAAACGCAACATTCCTGGAGGAGCAATGTCTTCATCCATGTCGTGCACATTTGTGAAACTGTGGTGAAGGACATTGTGTTGGATTTTCCAATTGGTACTATTACCTCCTAAAATTTCCATGGAAAAGCTCATGAGTTTATTCACCCATTTAAAACGGGAAAACGCTCCGTGATTGGCATCATGCATAATGGATAAACCAATACCTGCCATTCCAATTCCCATGATCGCTGTCAAAAGGAACATAATCCAAGCGTTGTCAATGATGCCAAATACCATGAGGAAAAAAGGAACAAGGTAAAGGGAAAACATCAATGGAACTTTTAATAGAATACGCCAGTTACCATACTTTTTCAAGTTGTTACTTTTAAGGTATTCATCTACACGCTGTGCTAACTTTTTGGTGAAAGCATCGCTTTTGGTGAGTTTTATATACTGCATACACGTTCTAACGAACAAGGGAAAAAAATGTTCGCAAGTACAAAGATACTCATTCTATGAGCTAGTATATTCGGATTTTCGACGAAATCTTGGATTCGTAAGTGAAGAATACCTTTTTTATGGTACTAATGGCTGATTATACTTGAAATTCGAATAGAAAATTTAACGTATTATAACGCTATAACTTCCTCATTTCCCGTTCCAATTGGTCATGGTAAGTCCTAAACCGATGGTTGAAAAGCCCTTGATGAACTCCGTTGCAGTGGCAATACGTTCGTTGAGTGTTTCACGTTCTTCAGCTCCCCATTCACCCAACACGTAATCAACTTGTTGTCCTTTGTGGAAATCACTTCCTACACCAAAACGCAGACGTGCATATTCAACAGAATTGAGCGTTGCTTGAATGTCTTTTAATCCATTGTGACCGCCATCACTTCCTTTGCCTTTCATGCGTAATTTCCCAAAGGGAAGCGCCAAATCGTCTGTAATAACCAATAGATTTTCTTTCAGAATTTTCTCTTGTTGCAAGTAATAATTGACCGCTTTACCAGATAAATTCATGTAGGTTGTTGGTTTCACCAAAATCAAGGTGCGTCCTTTGTATTTCACTTCTGCTTTTTCAGCTACTTTCTGCAAAGAAAAACTCCCGCCCAATTCTTTGGCAAGTGCTTCGAGTACTTTAAAACCAATGTTATGACGGGTTTCAGCGTATTTAGAACCTGGATTCCCAAGACCGACAATGAGGTATTTCATGAGTAAATTATTGGTCAAAGATACGATTTTAGGGGAAATGAAAGATTTATCCCGCATCAACTCATCTGCCCAATTTATCCGTATTTTTGTACCATGAAAAAGTCGTTATTACTATTGTTGGTTGCGCTTATCGCAGTAGACACTGTTTGGGGACAAGGTTGTTCGCAATGTCGATTGATGGCTGAGCAAGGAAGTGAATTGAGCGAAGATTCGTTTGCGAGTAATATCAATTATGGAATCTTGTACCTCATGGCAGTTCCGTATTTGCTTTTGATGTTCTTATTTAGAAAACGCATCATTGGTTTTTTTAAGGGCTTGCGGAAAGCAGCGTGATTCGTTAATTCAAGTAATTGTCCATTAACAAATCAACCTTGATTTCAACGAATCTTAAGATTTCTGTAAAGAGATCAGTATTGGTTTTTTGCCTCGTATTTTTGAGTACTACTTCCTATTCACAAGAAAAAATACTGAACATTCAAATTTGGTCTGCTCGCACGAAATATCCGCAGATCATTCAAGAAATTCCTTCAAAACACCTTCTGATTGCAGATTCCATTGTATATGCTAAATCTCGTTTTAGAAAAAAGGTACTCAATAACGCTGATAGTATTTTGTTATTTGTTCAAAATCGTTTGGTGTTTGATTCCATTTATCAAAAAAACAATCGTCCATGTTCATTGTATGAGAAAAGCATTTTTGTTCGATTCAATGTTATTGAAGGTCATGTAACTTCATCCTACACCTACCTGTTTTCTTATCCTATTAAATGCAAAGAACAAGATGACGAGCTTTTTATTAAGCTAATATATAAGCAAATTGTTCAACTCAACTATCGCTAATTCTCATGGCTAGAAAAGGATTACCATGGATTACTCAACGAGTACTTTCGCGGAAAAAACGGCTTCAAAGAGAAATGTCTTGGGGATTAGTTGGCTGTCTACTTTATGCTTTCATTTACCGATACGATGAACAAATTTTGTATCCCGGTTGGTTGGAATACTATCTCTACATTCCAATTATTATTGTTGGCCTAGTTCTTTTAAGTCGCAATAGAAAAGACACGATTGATCATTTCGGTCTTTTCTGGATTTTTAGGTTTATATTGTCCTTTACTATCTTCTACGTTTCTGCGAAGTGTTTATTAGTAATTGGTAATCAAATCTACACCAGAAATACACCTCCTCAAACGAAGTACATCCAGCATGTGGAGAATCACAGTGGTTCGCTCGTTGTATTCGAGCTCGAAGGTGAAATGGTCAAGTACCGTGGGAAAATAATAGAACCTCATTTGAATGATGATAAACGACACAAAAAATTTAGCGGAAAGTTAGTGTACAAGGAAGGATTGCTCGGGACGTATGTTGCTGATCGTTTTGAGTTGATTGAAATAGAATAGCAAGAAATTAGTACACATGATTACTACGGTTGTCGATAATCGTTATAATTTCCAATAATGATTTAGAAATTGGTGTGCGAGTGAAGTGTAGTTAGGCAAAACTCTTTTAGAATTGATTTTAGTTAAACTATATTTCGTTCAGTAATCCCGCAATATTACTGAATATATAACACTGTAATACAGCGCATTAAGCTATTTAAGATTATGATTTTTATTTAACATAATCACTCCTTTCAACTACACACTTTTCTACTTTCTAAAAAAACGCTTTCACCTCCATTCCGCCTGCATGAACAGTTTTGGATCCTTCCGATTGACGTCCGTTGTATTGAATAGACAATTGCAAATTCTTGGAAATGGTGCGCTGATATCCAATGTTCCAAACGAGGTTTTTTCCCACTTTCAAGGCTTCCAATAATTCAAAACCTAAGGGAGAATTGGCATTTCCGTCTGATTTGATTTGGATATAGTTGAACTGTCCTTGCAAACTCCCTTTTTGTGCTTGATTGTATTTGGCTGTCATGCCTAAATCATAAACCCGTGCAGATTCTCCTCCAAATTCAACGGCGTTTATTTTTGTGGAAAAACGGGTATCAACACTGAATCGTAAAGAAGTTGTAGGTTGAAAAACCAAAGATGGTTTGATAACCCAATAGTTCAAACGGTAATTTCTGCCTGTTGTGTAGTCAACGAACGAATTTTTCTGCCCATTTTCATACGATCCCAAAATACTCCATTCTTTGTGAATGTTCCACCGCACGCTGAATTCATGCGATTGATTGCTTCGCCCGTCGAAACCCGTAGCAAGGAGCGTTTTGGATTGCACATGTTGGTAGGTATAATCCAATCCGAAAATAGAACTAGTGCGATTAAAAAACACCGAATGACGCATGTTGCTGGAGGTACTTAACAATTTCACATCATCAATGCGACTGTTGAACGGATTGTATGCATTAAGATTGTCGAAGGAATTGGTCTTGCGCTGAATCCGGAAACGCGATTGAGTTGAAAACCGCGCCAATTGTTTTTTGATTCCTGTTTTATTTGCCCACACGCGCTCTGGACGAATGATCAAACTTTGGTTGTATTCGTTACTATACGTGTTGATGTAATCATTACTCGGTGTAAAAACACGGATATAACTAGCTTGATCGGCATAAGCTGCTAATTCAAACTCATTCAAATCTTTCACTCCATCTGCGTTGTAATCAATCCACGTATAAACGCCTTGTCCATCGTTGACTTTGATGTAAATGAATTCTTTTTTCTGTTCAAGTCCTGCTCCAACTTCGTAAAACGTAGCGAGGGTAACAGCAGTTTTCCAGAGTTTAATTTCATGATCCAAGCGACCATTTGTTGTGTTTTCTGGTTGCTGTGTGATCAATAATGTGTCTAAAATTTCCAATCGGCGGTAATTTCCAACGAGCAATAATCGTTGATTTTTCCATGATTTCATCGTCCATTCTCCGCTGATCGTTCGGGCTTTGGCTACATTGGTCAAGCGGGTGCTATCCGATTTCTTATCCAAACGTTCGCGGTAACTCAAGCGAAATTCTCCTGTTGTACTATCACCAAAAACAACATAACCTTGGTAATCGAAAAAAGAATAGGAATTCAATGCCAATAAACTATCACCTTGGTTAAACTGATTCCATTCTTGATCGTCTTTATAACCCAATCGAACTTTTCCTAATTGTTTTGAAACATCTAATTTATGTCGTACAAAACGATTGGTGTTCACTGCTTCAGAACTCAAAGCACTCGCATCCCAAATCACGCGTAATCCTTTTTGATTCCAGTTGGAGGCACTGTGCAAACGGTAACCAGCAAAGTCTGATCCGATTTTAAATTGCTGGGCGTTCAATGAAATCTGTCCAAAACGATTGTGACCAATGGTGCTCGATAAATTACTCAACACTTGATTTCCAGTAAAACCTTTGCCTCGTGTATTCCAATCGCGGTCAAATTCCACAGCTCGGTATTGTTCGATAGGTTTGAAATACGGATCAAGTGCTTCCACTTCTAGTTTAGTTGTCCACGACCAATGTGGAATGGAATCTTTTCCGAATGGGACAACGTATTCAGCTTTGGTGCGCATAGAAAAACCGCGGTCGTCAAAACGATCGAGTTGCGAAAACGTATTGAGATCGTAGCCGCTCATTCCAACTTCAGTGGTTACTTTTAATTGGTCGGTAATTCTGTACGTTCCTCCGGCGGTAAACAATTGTTGTTGTTTGGGTGTAATGAGCACAGAAACAGGTGCGTAATCTCCTTGATGAATACCACCAACTGGAACAATCCATTTGTAAACACGCCCCAAAGCATTGAATTTCTCGAAAACATAATCGCCTTTTCCAGCACCAACAAACGAGAAATTGACCTTGTATTTCGCAAAGGCTGGATTCACAGAAACCACCAACACAGAATCAAAACCCAATGAATCTTTGAGTTGATACAAGACCAGATTTTCACTGAAACCAACTGAATCAATTACGACAGAACGTGCAGCTTCCAAATCATCACCAATGTTAGACAAGAGGAATTTTTGGTCAGATGTTAAGTTTTGTTGGAGCGGTTGATTTTTAGCATCTTGTTCAGAGTAGGCATTGATCCACCAATCTACTTTTTTAGTGGAAGCTTCCGTCGAAAATTGAAAAAGTGAACGGGCAAAATTTTGGTCAGAATACTGAAACTCGACCGCTATGCGTGAATCTTTGGTAATCAATTGCCGGGCTGTAAACGTCAATTCAGCACTGTTATAATCAATGACATAATCAAATTCCTGACCGCGAACGAGTAATCTTCCGTCAATAAAAACGCGTTCTGTTCCAGACAAGATCACAATAAAGGGTTCATTTTCATTTCCTCGTAAGCGATACGGACCTTGATTTCCTTCAACACCTTGAATAATTTGGCGGTTGAATTTCCCTTTCGACAATGCTCCGCTGACTTGGGTTTTGATGGTCTTGTTTTTTTCCTTTTTCCAGTAATATTCCCCCGTTAAACCTTGTCCACGCTTTTTATACGTGAGGAAATAGCCTTCTGGTTTGGAGAGCCAAAAATCACCTGCAGTCAATTTGAACTGATCGTTGAACAATTGAATAAACACTTGATCAAACTCTTGCAATTTATTGGTGTTTCCCTCTGGTTGGATCGGTAAATTGTCATCGGTAACCGAAGCCAAAACCTGTAAATTGGGTGTTACATATCCTGATAATTCTAAATTCAAGGAAGAATTTACTGAAAGATCCTGCCGATTTCCAAAGGAGATGCCACGCGAAATACTCCCCGATTTTTGTAATCCTCCTGTGCCCAATAATTCCAAGGGATCGTCTGAAGGTTGGATTAAGAAATTCTCACGATCGCCTTTTAGCTGATTGTAAATTAAACTTGTGTCACGTCGCAGAACGGTTTGTGAAAAGCTAATGGGCAAAACACGATACGAAATCGTTAGACTATCCGCACACGGTTTCAACAAACGTAGGATTGCGCTGGCATAATCAATGGTATAATCGGTGGCTGTTAATGGTTGGTTTCCGCAGGCACAATTCATGGAACCTGGATAGATGGAAAGTGAATCCAACGCAATGCTTTCCGTTGTGGCAACAAGTTTTTGTTCACGCAATGTACTCAACTGCGCATAGCTATTCGAACCAACGAATAACATAAAAAACCCCAACCAATTAAAAAACCTCGGCATTATTGCTAAAGTAATAACGTTTGCGGTAGGAATCTAGTATTTAGAAGAATGAATAAGAGAAGTAAATTCTTCATCTAACCAATCACTTTACGGTGACCAATTAGATGAAGAATAGTTTAGAGCAGAAATGGTAGTGCTTTAAATTGAAACCATATCCATGTGTATGATATATCCGAATTGATTCTCGGATTACTGATTCTGTCTGACATGAATTATTCTGTTCCTAATTTGTGTTCACAAGCAAACAACAGTTTTCCCGTTTTGATTTACAAGCGGTAATTACATAAAACAAAGTATGTCTGACTGGAGTTACTTAGAATAAGCTCTGGCCACATACCAAGCTACAGAACCTGAACCAGAATTAGCTCTTATACTTAACGTTATTTTGTCTTGGGTAATCTCGTGATACTGCAGAACATTCTTCTCAGTCAATTCAGCAACCTGTTTTGCCGTTTTATTAAATGCACTATAACAATTATTTTTACCGTTTAAGGGACATTCGACACCAAATGACAAATCTAAATTTTTATACTTCATTACAAAACCATACTGCGTCCCAACTAGAGCTTCATCACGCTTCGATGTTGAGAACAACCCACCATTAGTAAATTTTTGTATACCATCTTCAGTCGGTACACTCACTGATTTTCCGATTTTATCTGTAATTAGGGTTGCCTTGCCATGAACATTATGTTCTTCTTTAAAGACAATCTCCTTATCCAATTCATTAATCAAAAAAAGTATACAAATTGCAGGCTTAACCATATAGTAAATAAAAGGAATAAGAATTAGACCAATTAATAAAGCTGCTCCTGCAACCACTGCTCCAACACCAACTGCAACGACACCTGCCATACTGGCGGATATGGTTACTGCTTCAGTAACGATTGTGGCTCCTGTTAAAACACTAAAAGTGGTTAATCCAGCTGCAAAACCAACTGCAAGACTACCAAAACCAATTATTTGTGCCGTTACTGCTGCAGGACTTGAGGTATCAGCCATGCTTTTCAAACGGTCTAATCCGTCCAAAATTAATTGTATTTGAATATGAATATCATTACCTCTAGCGTTAATAAGCTTTTCGTATTGTTCATAACCTAAGGAAATCGGAATCGTTTGATCTGTATCAGAACTTGATGTTTTCATCATTGTTCGCTTGAAATTCTCTTTTTGCTCTTTTATAAAATCATCTTGAATTTTCAATATATCATTTTGCGATTTTGCAGCATTAAATGCTAGTGCCCAATCTGGGAAAAGAGATTCGAATTGGCTTTTAAATTTAATTTTATCCATGATCGTTTTTATTGTGTTATTTGCAATGTTGTTATACTATGAATATCTATTCATAATCGTTTTTTAAAGTGGGTTCTGCTCCACTGTTGTTTCTGTTTATGCAGAAAATAGGGTTGGTTACATAATCCGTTTTTCAAATCCCTAGAAATAAACAATCGAAATGTTACCTAGAAATGGTAGTGCTTTTAAATTGAAATCACTCCCATATCCATGTGTGAGATGTACCCAACAAATTCAGCGAAGGTGATCGTGTGTCGGATGCTATTCGTCGTGGATTTAATCATTCCTGCCATTGGAGTATCCATTCCTGACATCTTTGGACCTCCCAACCACCACGTATTTCGTGTGGAATGTCCTTGTCCAATAACTACATTTTCACAGACAATCTGCTTGCCGCCATGATTAAAGCTCATTGTTCCAATAAACGCAAAATTGAGTGAACCAGGAACCGAGCCACTTGAGCTATCTCCTAAACACGATCCGCCATTTAACTGTTGAATGAACCAGTGCGCATTGTCTTTTGAATTACTCCGTCCTGCTTTAACTGTAAAGTAGGCTCCTGTTGAATCAGATGTGGTTGTTACTCCACCCCATGGTTGTCCTGAAGTAATAGAATGACTTTTTACTTCAAATGAAAAATTGGATAAACCAGCAATTTTTAATGAAAACTCATTGTCGTGTTCTTTGCTCATAGCATTCGGTTTTATATGATTTTATACTTGTAAGGCTTATTCGCAACCGCTATAGCTTTTAGCCAACGTGGTCGGTTTCCACCCCTGCAATTAACCTTTGCAAGAAGGTTCGTTTCTTAAAGTGGGTTCTGCTCCACTGTTCTTAACAACGTCTTTTCTTTATCGGCCGGATTCAGAAAATAGTGGTGATTACTACGTGTAATCTCTTTTTCAAAGGTCTGGATATACGCTGGAGAAACGTTACCCAGAAATGGGTAAATGAATGACTACCTAGAAATGGGTAGGTGGTTTTTGGGGAAATGTGTGGTCGTTAATGGTTGAAGAATCTATATGCAAAAGCTTTCGCATAGAATGAACGAAAATAGGCTGCCTAAAAGTTAAGACAGCCTATTCGATAGAGTTCAATTAGTATGGATTGTTTTACGTTGTTATCGCTGACACCTCAAATGGAATAATCGCATTCGTTGGATCGCTATTTATCGCCGTTACTTTGATGATCACCTCATTCAACGAAAGAATATCAAAATCTGTTTCATTAAACGTAAGATCAATGATAAAATCTTCGGTTCCTGAATTCAAAAAATAATGGAAATAACCTTGTTGTAAATAAACACTATCTCCTACCGTGAATGGATAAGTTTGATACGTTGCTGTTCCTGGATTTGATGGCGTTGCTGCATTCGGTGCTATAATTGTTACGGTTCCTGTTCCTGCAGTACAAGTAGTAATCTCATCAGCATTTGGATGCCAGTGAGGGGTTAATAAATGACCGGAAGGTATTGTAATTGAAGCGCTGCTTTCGGTATAAGGTGCTGTTACATTTGCTGGAGGAGTGTTCACGAATTGAAGTCCTGTTTTTTCTTCTGGAATAGTCATGTGTTTAAAATGAATAATTTGCCCATTTATAGGGCGTTTTCGCAACCGCTAAAACTTTTAGCGAACGCGGTCAGTTGTTGCCCCTATAGTTAACCTCTGTAGGAAGAGTTTGTTTGTATGTGTGACCGATTCCATTGTTTGTTGCGATGTCAAAAAAATGGATGCATCCATAAACCCGCAATTCAAGAAACTAGAAGGTAGCTCATACCATGTGCGCTTGGTAGCAACTTACTATATTCTTGACATCCTGTTTTCCCCGATCGGTCTGATTCAGAAAATAGTGGTGATAACAACGTGTTATCTGTTTCTCAAATATAAAAATTTGGTAACTATATACTACTTGGGACAAAGAGAGGAGATAAACTATGAAGCGTAGCTTTTCTCAAAAAATACTAGATTATTATAATACTGATGATCCCAAACATGCTAGAACTTTACTACTTATTGATATTTGGGCTGTTATTGTCTATACTCTCGTAATTATAATACTTGCGATGATTATTTATAGTGTTGCCACTGGAAGAGGAGGTATGATAAGATATACAAATTGCCACTATTGCTACTGCAACAGCTAATGGGAGTGTTATCATCTGAATCCTAGCGACTGTTTGAGTATCTTTCATGTGCCTAGTTCGAAGCTCTTTTTCGAACTTTTCTTTCTTATACTCTTCTACGAAAGATGCTGTAATTTTGATCCTACCTTTATAAGTAAGGGTGATTGTATAGTTCTCGCCATTACCCTCTCTTTGAATAGTAACTAAGTCCAACCCCTTTAGATATAAAATAGCTTGACTAAGTGCTTGTTCTTTGAAACCTTCAATATCGAACACGTTAAGGTTTAATGTCTCCTTTGAAGTGTCAGAAAATTCAGTTACTAGTTGGGAATCAAAAGAGATATTATCTTCTTCAAAATCTCTAGCTAATCCTTTAAATAGATAACTAGAGTTTACACCATTTCTTAAATAGAGTAGAATAGTGTCTAGATATTGTAAGTGTTCAAGATTTCTTTTATCCATCTAGTGTTCAGTGAATTTTAGTTTCACCAAATATAGTAGAATTTAGAGTGTGTTAATCAAATCAATATACTTTAGCCGACCTTTTGCAAGTTTAACAGCTTCGGTAAATCGTTCTACATCTTTAATGGTGCGGGTATTATATCTGAACTGGCTTTCGTCACAATAGCGTTGTAGATGCTTACGGCTAACATAATGGTACATTCTTATCATTCCTTTAAACTGTGACCAGTAGCCCTCAATTGAATTTGTGTGATAACCTTTTTCGTTAACATACTCTTTAACGGAGTGGTTCACAACCTCATGTGTAAAGTGTTTACTTAACCCGTTATACGCTTTCCAGTCATCTGTTACTACTGTCGTCCCTTTTTGGATACGCTCGTAAATGATTGGTTTTAAAACTGCTCCTTTATAATTAGCTACAACTTCTGTATACACTTTACCATCTGAAACAATTCCGAAAACTGGGGTTCTAGTTTTGGTACTTCTACCTTGGTTGTTTGGAACACGTTTGTTTCTATGTTTATTCTTCTCCTTGCCACCAACTGCCGTTTCATCAATTTGGCACTCCTCAGTGAGTAGTTCTGGTGCAGTCTCTTTTAACATTTCACGAATCCTATGAAGCATGAACCAAGCGGTTTTTTGTGTTACGCCAATATCACGGCTTAATTGTAATGAACTAACACCTTTCTTTCGAGAGGTACAAAGGTAAATTGTAGCAAACCAAAGACTTAATTTGATTTTGGAATTTTCAAACACAGTTCCAACGGTTACAGAAAATTTCTTTAAACATT